>JAFSXH010000258.1 GCA_017444165.1 bacterium
AAAGGTATATTTATTCTGAGTCAAATGAAGATGTAGATTACAACAAATTCTACGATATACCATATTTTGAATACAGTAAAGATGGCGAATATTATTGTATGGCTTTTAAATGGTGGAGAGAGGCGGCCAGTGAAGGGGATTCTGATTCTCAGTATTGTGTGGGAATGGGAAGTCGTGATTGTCTTAGTGGCTCCATGATTGAGGATATATGGTTTTACAGGGCAGCTGTTCAAGGCGACGCTTTTGCTTTGCATGAGTTTTGTGAATCAATGTTAGATGAGAAATCTAAGTCGCATAAAACTTTTAAAAATATGGATGAAACGAAGATTCTTGAACTTTGTAAGCAATTTGCGGAGAATGGGGATGCTGGGGCTCAGGATATGTTAAGCCGCATGTATCTCTATGGATTCGGTACGGAAGCAAATTTAGACGAAGCCAAAAAATGGTCGCTTAAAGCCATGGAACACGAGGGATATTATCCTTACAGTGCTTATCTTTACGGTTTGCACAAATTGGGATTAGATAAGTATTAAAATTTCTATCCCTTGCCAAAGTAAAACAGTTTGTGCTATAATCCGCCTGCATTTGGGCGCGAAGCTCAGCTGGTTTAGAGCACTACGTTGACATCGTAGGGGTCGGCAGTTCAAGTCTGTTCGCGCCCACCAGAAAAAGGCGATCTGCGGATCGCCTTTTTTTGCTTTTTCGTGTCTGTTTTCTGCTATAACCTAACTTAAATAGGCGACCGTTGTTTGACGGTCGCCTATTCAGTTTTTCTCGCTAATATTGCCCTTTAGTCACTATCCTTTTTTACTTAAGGTTCATCGCGGCTTGAGCGGCTTTTTCGTAATCTTCGTCTACAGGAGCGGGCTCTTTTTCGCGTTCGCGTCCGTAGGTAGTCGTAAGATCGGTCAATCTCCACTCTATGTGTTCGTTGAGCATCTCTTTGCGGAAACGCCAACTCCAGTTGTTTTCAGCTTTACCAGGATAGTTCATCCTCGCTTCGTTGCCCAAGCTCAAAATGTCCTGGATGGGAACTATGGCAACTTTAGCTACAGAACTAAATATACCGCGCATCATAGTCCAGGCTATATCCCAACCATCGGTCGAGAAGTAGCGGCGCACGTAGTGCTTATCTTTATCGGGGGCATCGTTTTCATACCAGCCGCGAGCGGTGTTGTTGTCGTGAGTACCCGTGTAAGCTATGAAGTTCTCAGTGTAGTTGTGGGGCAAGAAAGGATGAGAAGCATTGCCACCAAAGGCGAATTGCAAGATCTTCATGCCAGGAAGGTTGAACTTGTCGCGCAACTCAACGACATCTGGGGTAATTACACCTAAATCCTCAGCGATAATCGGCAGATCCTCACCTAACTCTTCGACAATAACCTTGAAGAGATCTGCTCCAGGCCCTTTGACCCACTTGCCGTTTATGGCCGTCTCTTCACCGTAAGGAACCTCCCAATAGGCGGCAAAACCGCGGAAGTGATCGATACGCACAATATCTTGACGCTTCAAGGCGGCCTTAATGCGGGCTATCCACCAATCGTAGCCGTGTCTTTTCATCTTGTTCCAATTGTAGAGAGGATTGCCCCACAACTGGCCGATGGTGGAGAAACTATCCGGGGGAACACCAGCCACTACGGTGGGGACCAGATTCTTGTCAAAATAGAACTGTGAGGCGTTCGTCCAGGCATCGGCTGAATCCATAGCCACGAATATGGGCAGATCGCCAACAATCTTGATACCTTTCTCGTGAGCGTACTCTTTTAACTTGTTCCATTGGCGTTCGAAGACCCATTGGATGAATTTACAGGAATGGATCTCTTGGGCACACTCCTCCATAGCGGATTTGAGAGCGCGGCTCTTGCGAGTGCGATACTCATCGGGCCACTCGTTCCAGGCCTTATTGAATTTCTTCTTCAGAGCCATGAAGAGAGCGTAATCGTCGAGCCAATATTTGTTCTCTTGGCAGAATTCTTCAAATTCTTTGTGCAAATCGCTGTCTGTATTTTCGACAAACTCAGCGGCGGCTTTATCTAAGAGAGGCAGTTTCCAGTTGTAAAGAGCTCCAAAGTCGACATGATCGTAATTGGCATTGTACTCTGGAGAGGCCAAGGCTTCATTGAGAAGTTCTCGGCTGAGCAGACCTGAAGCGGTCATCTCATCCAAACTGATCAAGTAAGGATTGCCTGCGAAGGTACTGTTGCTCTGATAGGGGCTATCTCCATAAGAAGTGGGGTTTAATGGCAAAATCTGCCAAATAGTCTGTTGTGTTCTAGCTAAAAAATCGACCCACTCGTAAGCCTCACGGCCAAAAGTCCCCACTCCGTATTTTCCTGGCAGGGAAGTAGGATGTAAAAGGACACCGCTGCATCTTTCTAAATTCATTGAAAATTAGGCGTAAACGCCAACCCTCCTTATCTTATAAACTACAACAGCCCTCCTCCTAAGAAAAACACAGGAAGAGGGCTCAAATTAAAACTCTAGACTCTAATCTTTAGAGAGTCCTCTAGTAAGTTGACAAATTTGTACGTAAGCACCCTTCTTATCGCAGAGACCACCAGCACCGCCACTCATACGACAAGAGAGCTCCTCTAAGGCTAATTTGCCGATGAAGTACTTGTGAACCATCTTGCGATCCTCTTTGGGCATACCTTCGAAGAGATCGTTGACCTGATCGAGATAACCAGGGCGAGTTGTGGAACAAGTATGAGCGATATGAGCCGCATCGGGATATTTGTTGGTAATATCACTGACCCAATCTAGCTGCTCAAAACCTCTCCAACCTAAATGTTTGAGATCCCACTTGTCGATAGCTTTGTTGGCTTCGTTCAGAACCTTGTCAGCCTTAGCCATCTTACTGCTATCGTAACCATTGATACTTACACCACCAACAGCGTCCATAACCTTTTACCCCTCTTACTCACACATTCCCTTAGTAAGCTGACAGATCTGAATAAAAGCACCCTTTTTGTCGCACTGACCAGCGGCAGGGCCACTCATACGACAGGAGAGTTCCTCTAAAGCTAACTTACCGATAAAGAATTTATGAATCATCTTGCGATCGGCCTTGGGCATACCTTCGAGAAGATCATTGACCTGATCGAGATAGCCAGGGCGCATAGAAGAACAAGTGTGAGCAATATTAGAGGCTTCAGGATACTTGTTTGTAATATCGCTGACCCAGTCGAGTTTTTCGAAACCTCTCCAACCTAAGTGTTTGAGATCCCACTTTTCAATAGCTTTGTTGGCCTCAGTCATAACTTTCTGAGCGGAGACCATCTTGCTGCTGTCGTAACTTTCTGCTCTTATACCACCAATAGCATCCATAATATCTTTCTATTCTCCCAAAAAAACTGACATTAAACCTGCCCCTATTGGCAGATGCGTAACCCTTTACGCCACAATAGGGGCAGCTCCTTTTTGCCTAAAGAAAAGGTTTTAAGCGCGAGATCTCTCTGCCCACACCTTGGCGATAGCTAAGAGAAGATCTTTTGTCTCCTCCATCTCTTCTACGCTAGTCCACTCGTAATAGGAGTGAATATTGTGCTGACCACTGGAGAGATTGGGAGTAGGCAAGCCCATCTCGGTGAGTCCTGAACCATCTGTGCCGCCGCGAATGATCGTAAATTTAGGCTCCACACCTAAACTTTGCATGGCCTCTTTAGCGTATTCGAGGGCACGCGGATCTTTGGCTAAGCCTTCGCGCATATTGCGATACTGTCTCTTGATCTCTACCTTAATAGTGGCTTTAGGGTTTTCAGCCCGCAGAACTTGAGCGATACTTTCCAGAAGTTGAGCGTATTCACCTAAAGCGGCCGTTTCAAAGTCGCGCAAAATGATCTTGATCTCGGTATGAGCTACGCTACCTTCGAAAGAGTAAGGATGTAAGAAGCCCAGGCGATCATCGGAGGTTTCGGGGGTTAAGGTCGTTTTGGGCATTCTAGCCACAAAATCGGCTCCAATGCGCAGGGCGTTGACCATGTGGCCCTTGCCGTGGGCGGGGTGGGTGTTGACACCCTCGATAGTTACAGTAGCCATATCGGCAGAGAAGGTTTCGCAGTCGATCATGCCCGTGGCTCCACCGTCTAAGGTGTAAGCTACATCGGCCTTGATGCGCTCAGGGTTTAAATGCAAAGTTCCCGCGCCGATCTCCTCATCCACGGAGAAGCAGAGGCGGATCTCACCGTGAGGAATCTCGGGATGTTTGAGGAGGTACTCGCCAGCTTCGACAATAGCCGTCAAACCAGATTTGCAGTCGCTTCCTAAAAGGGTCGTGCCGTCGGTGGTTATTAAAGTGTGACCGATAACGGTCTTCAATTCAGGGAACTCTTCGGGATCGAGCTTCTTAGCGGGATCGCCTGGCAAGGTTATTATCTGCCCCTGGTAATTGGCAATAACTTGGGGCTTAATGTTGACGGCACTGACTTCGGGAGAAGTATCGACGTGGGCCAACCAGGCTATTACAGGCACACCTTCGCAAGTGGCGGGCACAGTGGCGGTCAAAATGCCGTATTCATCCAAAGTTACATCCTGAAAACCTACCTCTATAAGTTCTTTCTGCAAGAGGCGGTTAAATTCAGTTTGGGTGGGAGTAGAGGGATAAGCCTTCGCCTCTTCGTCCGATTGGGTGTTGATAGAAGCATAGCGGCAAAAACGCTCTAAGGTAGCCATTTGTTTTTTATATCCTTTCTCAATTGCACAATGTAACCAAAATAACAAAAAATAGCAACTAAAAGACATTATAGCATATAATTTTCGTTTCTACAGTTTCGGTCTATATTTGTTTATTATGGTCATAAGCTCTGTTCGTTGTGCCTGAAGTTTATACGTTGTAAGACTGATGATTTGTTGTTGATAGACGCGAGTAGAAATGCTAAAATGCAAGAAAATGAAGGGGGTGTTATTTTCGTGGCTGAAGAAATTAATGTGAATCGCGAATATCGTGATAGGCTATTTAAATTTATATTTGGTAATCCAGAGAACAGAGAGTGGACTTTGAGTCTTTATAACGCGGTTAATGGCTCAAACTATACCGATGCAAATGAGATAAAATTTAATACCATAGAGAACATTGTCTATATGGGTATGAGGAATGATGTTTCGTTTTTGGTTGCCAACACAGTCAGTTTTTACGAACAGCAATCGACATTCAATCCCAACATGCCGATGCGCTTGTTTATCTATGCAGGTATGGTTTACGCTAAGTACGTAAAAGAGAGTAACGATTATAACCGTTACAGTTCCTCTCAACAAAAAGCCCCAACACCTAAATGTGTATGCTTTTATAACGGAGAGATTAATAAAGAAGATAAGGTTATCTTAAAATTATCAGACTCTTTTGACGGTGAATCGGATATTGAAGTAAAAGTGACGATGATAAATATAAATTATGGTCGTA
>JAFSXH010000259.1 GCA_017444165.1 bacterium
AAATCCTAAAACAGACAGCACGACAGCTACAACAAAAAGTTTATTCTTCATTCTCGATACCTCACTTACTTATACTCTTTAATAAGCAATTCGTAATTGGTTGTAAAGATAACTAGATTTATTATCTCTAGCTAAATAACTACGCATTGCGCATCGACAATTAATCATTGCCCATTACCTCATCTTCAGGCTTATCTAAAGACTTAAAAATGAACAACATGATAACAACACTATTAGCAATCAACCATATGGACCGCAGAGAAGAAGGCACTATAGCCAAATTGACACCGTGAATAAAGTTCTCGCTGACAAAATTACTGACAAAACCCAAACCAATTCCACAGACTAACATCTTGGTGAGATCACTAAACTTAAATTTATCGACTGCCCAGAGCAAGAGACAAGGAATCAACGCACTGTAAAACAAGAGGTTGCCATGGCCCGAAGCTCCGAAAATAAACATATCCCAAGCGGTCACTCCATACATCCAAGGACCGAGATCTATACAGTAAGTCGGACAAATAAGCGGCATAAAGAAGAGGCCGCAACTGCTAAAAACGGCTACCAAACTTGCAAAAGTTAAATAAATAACACTATACTTATTTTTGAGAAGTTCAAAAAATACCCAAATCATAACTAAGGCAGCGACTAATCTCAATAAACCCAAATACAGAACTGCGTACCTACAAGCCTCTTCAGCATCAACAACACCAGCTCCATAGCCATTGATCTTTCTGGCATTTTCACGATGACTAACATTTTGACCAGTCTTAGATAAGAGCTTCTTCGTCATTCCTTGAGCCGTCTTAGACAAGATCTTTCTCATCATCTTAGGGTTATTCACACCCTGTCCCGCCAAGAGAGCGGCCACCCCCGCCACATGGGGAGAAGCCATAGACGTACCTTGGAAAGTGTAATAACCTTGTTCACTAGGATCAAAAGGATTGAGCGTGTTCTGGCAGATACCACTGGCCCACATATCCTCTTGGCTCATATCGCGACTCAGTTCACCACCAGGAGCGGCAATATCTATAGTATCGCCTCGATTGCTATAAAAAGCCAAAAGCCCCTGATTGTTGACCGCAGAAACGGAGATAGCCTCAGGATAAGCGGCAGGGTAAGAAGGCTCAAAACTCCCTTCGTTGCCAGCGGCACAGACGACTAAGACACCGCGTTTATTGGCATAGCGTACAGCATTGTGAATGATCCTCGAATCGAAGGAACTTCCCAAACTCATATTGATAATGTTGGCCCCATGATCGGCGGCAAAACGAATACCATCGGCAACATCTAAAATAGAACCACTGCCATCGCCGCTTAAGACCTTGACGGGCATAAGTTTAGCTTTGTGTGCAATACCCGTTAAACCTAAGCCGTTATGCGTACTCTGTGCTATAGTACCCGCTACGTGAGTACCGTGAGAGTTATCATCCAAAGCTAAATTGTTATCGTTGACAAAATCGTAACCTGGAACGATCCTACTATCCTCTAAATCCTCTACTGCAGGACGACCGTCTGCACTTTGCCACGCTATACCCGTATCGATCACAGCCACGGTAACACCCTGTCCCTGACCCCACGACCAGGCTTGAGGAACACCTATTTGAGAAAAGTT
>JAFSXH010000260.1 GCA_017444165.1 bacterium
CTGTGTAGGGGGCTTTTGGACAGCCCCTTGAGAATAAGGGTATCCTAATAGCTAACTCCTTCGGGATATGCTATTAGGCGTTAGTCCATATACCAAACTTCTCGAGAATCTCCAGCTTCTATAAGCTGGAGAGGTTCAATCCCAAAACAACCCCACACTACTAACTCCATCCTCCACACTACTAACTCCACGAAGTTTGGCCTTTTGCGTTAAAATAAACAACGCCCAAACTCGATAAAGTAAGGGCGTTCTTTCCTCAATGAAATAAGATTAACTTATTTGCTCTTCTCTACGCAATTGACAACATCGCGAGCGATCATCAACTCTTCGTTAGTGGGAATAACGTAAATCTTAACTTTAGAGCCGTCTTTGGAGATCTCTCCCGCAGATCCGCGCTTGAGTTCTTCGTTCTTCTGCTTGTCGAGTTCTATACCTAAGCAGGGCAGAGTCTCGCAAGTCATAGCACGCATGACAGGGGAATTTTGACCGATACCGCCAGTAAAGACGATGGCATCAGCTCCACCCATCTCAGCAATATAAGCTCCGATGTATTTTATCACTCTGTGAGCGAACATATCTAAAGCCAATTGAGCTCTGGGATTCTTATCCTTCAGAGCGGCATCTTCCAAGTCACGCATATCAGAGGAGAGGCCAGAGACACCGAGGAGACCAGACTTCTTATTAATTAAAGTGTCGATCTCTTTAGCGGAGAGTCCATCAGTCTCCATGATGTAAAGGAGGGCGGCTGGATCTATATCGCCACAGCGCGTACCCATTAAGAGACCTTCCAAGGGAGTGTGACCCATAGAAGTATCTACACACTTACCATCTTTAACGGCACAGATAGAACTGCCATTGCCCAGGTGAACGGAAACAATATTGACCTTTTCAACGGGAATATTGTTGATCTCCGCATATTTGTTCGTTATGTAACGGTGTGAAGTGCCGTGGAATCCGTAGCGGCGGATGTGCAGACGCTCGTAATATTCGTAAGGCAGACCGTACATAAAGGCTTTGGGTGCCATCGTGCTGTGGAAATCGGTATCGAAGACAGCCACTTGAGGAATACTCTCGCCCAAGATCTCACGACAAGCGACAATGCCCTTGAGTTGGGCGGGGTTGTGTAAGGGGCCGAAAGGAATGCACTCGGTAATACCCTCAATAACCTCATCGTTGATCAGAGTTGACTTGACGAATCTTTCCGCTCCGTGGAGAATCCTGTGACCGACAGCATCTATATCTTTTAAGCTGTTGACCCCTTCGATCTCGGCCTTACCCGACTCGATCCACTCGAAGATAGCATTGATAGCCGCACGGTGATCAGGCAGAGGTTTAACTAAATCCTTGATACCCGTCTTGCCCGTGGCTTTCATAGAGACGAGACCCTCTTCCAAGCCGATTCTCTCACAATTACCCGAGGCCAGACAACGCTCGGTTCCCTCTTTAATCATATTCAGATCAGTCTGGATGATCTGAAACTTGGCACTTGAAGAGCCGCAATTTAATACTAAAATATTCATGGCCCTGCGTTCTTGCCACAATAGCGATTCTCCTAGCTATTTCCCAATTAGGCTAAAAAGTGCTATATTGACCTACATGCAGAAGATTCTCATAGTACACACTGGCGGAGGTCTGGGAGATCTCCTCTTATCTACTCCAGTTATAGAAACCTTAGCCTACAATTTTCCTCAAGCTAAGATCGATTTTTTAGCCAAAAAATCTACCAGTCCAGCAGTTAAAAATCATCCTCTCTTAAACAAAATTATAACTTTAGAAAATTCTGAGCCAACCTGGAAAGAGATATTTGACCTCTCCAAAAAATTGCGTCAAGAGGAGTACGATGCCAGTTTAGTCCTCTGGAGCAAGACGAAGATCGCCTTTATGCTCCTTTTAGCTGGCATTCCCGTGAGAATAGGCCAAGATTCACGCCTCTCCTACTCTTGGACGTACACTCACAAAGTTAAAGTTCGCTCTGAACATGGCGACACTCAAACACCCTGGGGTGAGATACTTTTAGATTATGTGCGCATTCTCAACCTCAAGATCCCTGACTACACCTACAAATTTGTTATACCCCAAGAAGCCCAAATTAAAGCCGATAAACTATTAAAAGACCTCCCCCACCTCTCTGGCCCAATTGTCGGAATCCATCCCAGTAAAGGCATAGCCGATCCCGACCGCCGTTGGCCTGTAGATATATTTGCTCAATACGCCAAGATCTTAGTTGAAAAACTTCAAGCTCGACTAATAATTACAGGTGGCCCTCAAGAGAAAGATATGATCTCTAAACTGATCGAGTTGAGTGGTGTACCCTCTCTAAATTTAGCTGGAAAAACTGGTGTAGATACCCTAGCAGCCATAACTCAGAAATGCCAAGTCTTCATCTGTCCAGATTCGGGCCCAATGCACTTAGCCTCCATATGTGGCACTCCCGTTGTAGGCATTTACGCTCTAAAGGAAGATTTTCCCCAACGCTGGGCTCCAGTGGGTAAAAATTCGCTCTCTATCATCCCTAGGCCTAATACCTGTCCCCGCCACTGCATAAAAGCTCAATGTCCAGATTTTCAATGTTATCGCCAAATAACACCTCAGCAAATATTGCAGGCCGTTGAGGATATTTTAGCAAGGACCCTTGACAATAAAGAAGATTAGTTATTTAGTATACGTATGCAGAATGGATGGCAGAAACCTAAACGTCAACACACATGTTCGGATGCGGCCAAGAAGAGCGATGCCTTGCTGTGTCTCGTGTTGGCTATTTTTGTTCTAGCTATCTACTTTTCCAACTATTATCTCAACTTATTGTTGGCCGCTGTATTGGGCATAGTTGGCAGTTTTTACCCTCAGGAGAGCCAAATAAACAAGGTTGGTCTGTTCGTTTGCAAGGCTGTCGTTATTCTGTTTTTTTGCTGGAGACTGCTCTTTAGTTAGTGCAACAACCTCATTGCATTTTTATGCTGTAAGCCTAGTAAACTGTGCCTAAAGTTTGACCTTTTGGGTTCTCCTACCGCTCTTTAACAATTCGTAATGCTTAATTCTTAATGCGTAATTATTTTGGAAAGAAATAATTAATTCATTTCAATTACGAATTACGCATTATGAATTACGAATTAAAAAATTCGGTTCACCGCAAAAGGCCAAACTTCATATACGACTATTCGCTGTGCGTTGCAACAACTGTTCAGAATCGATGATTCTGCAGTCTGAAATTATCTCAATTCACAGCGCAAGATTACAAATAAGTTACAGTTTCACTAATAGGTTTTCTGTTGTAATGATTGGATATAGGTCTTACACCTTCAGCGGCATAGCCGAGGTCGAGGATCATCAATATCTGCTCATTCTCTGGCAAAGACAACTCTTGGGCCAATTTATCAGGGTCGAAGAAGTTTAACCAGCAACTATCCACACCAGCGTTGTAGGCGGCTAAAACCATATGCGTAGCTACAATCGTGGCGTCTTCAACACCAGAATTATGCTTGCCGCCAGGATACGTAAAAACGTTATTTTTATCAAAAGCTACGACTAAGCAGGTGGGAGCACCGTAACGGCAGGGAGTCGCTTGATCGATCTTGGCTAAACCTTCTGCGGATTGCACTACATAAATGTGCTGTTCCTGTAAATTTTTGGCTGTGGGAGCCAAACGACCAGCTTCTAAAATAGCTTCGAGGTGAGCGGCCTCCACTTGGCGATCAGAAAATTTCTTACAAGAATAACGATCCTTGACTACTTGGGTAAATTCCATTATTTTCTCCTCCATTACTTCTTACAGATCAATCACATCCAGATCATCAGGTACAAAGATATTTCCTGTATAAAACTCTCTACCTTCCTTAGTATAAAGTTCACGGCGATTATCTATATTTTTATCTTCCGTGTGGTAAAGAATGAGATTTTGTATCTGTAATTTCTCAGCTAACTGACAGGCATCTTTCACAGTAGAATGATGCTTTTCGTACGGTTTAAATATATCTCGCTCACCATAGAGACAAAAGGCCTCATGCAAAAGCCACTTACTCCCGAAAGCGTATTGATGATTATTCTCATTAAAGGGTTCATCTCCGCAACAGGTCAACTTTTCCTCAGAACCTAGATCCATCATAAAACCGAACTGCTTGGCTTTGGTAGAGTGAATATCGAAGAATGTGACTTTGTGAGAGATAATCTCCCAACAAGAACCATCGTCTACTTCAATGAGATGCAGACGCTCATCGATAAACTTAGTCAACTTCTTGCCCAAAAGTTTGTCGGCCATATCGCGCAAAAGTTGAATAATCTCATCATGGCCATAAAGGCGAGCCTCTCCCTCATAGTCTCCCCTAGCCATATGTTGCAGGATCAAGCGCATCATCCAGATTATTCCCATAAGATGATCTATATGTTTGTGGGTCAGAAATATATCTCTCAGATCGCGCCAATTTATACCGACAGCTCTCAATTGAGCTAAAAGGCCATTACCACCGCCGCCATCAACGAGAAAATGGCGATTGCCATCGATAAGAACAAAACAAGTATTATAACAATCGGTAACTAAGGCGTTACCTGTGCCCAGTATGGTTATTTTCATTTAATTTTAAAGATATTCTAAAAGCGGGACGAACGGAACCTATTTCAGTATACACATCAAAACCATGTTCGAAAACACTGCCATTAATGTACACACACGCCGCGTTATTATCATCATCATTGCCACGCGAACGAAGCCAGTACCAAGCGAAGCCTTCATACAAATACGCACCATTGCTGACCGCAAAATCTGTAGGCTTTGCTCTGCGTTCCTTATCGTTGGCAAATAAATTTTTAATTTCATCGATACTCAACAAAAAGATATGATCCTTGGTGGAGGGGCCAGTACCATTATCAAGAGTAGTCAACTTAATCTGGGCTTTTTCCTTATCATTAAAGGCATTGTTAAAAAATTCACTATTGAGCCACCTACGTAAAGTACAATCCTTCCACGTTATAGGCTCCAAATCTTCATTATAAGCTCTAGCATTCAGGGCATACTCGGATATAACTAATAAATCATCTTTATCTCGCCGCAACACCAGCCAAGATATAGGCCTAACTCTGCCTCTCGAGCCTTGAGGATAAAGGCCAAAATCAAAACACTCACCTACCTGCTTATCCTTATAGGATTCATACAATGAAGAGGCAGAGTGCTTGATATGTCTCTTTCTAGAACGATTTATGAACTCATCAGCATTGTCTGGTTCAGATCGGGACGGTACAACATTTTCGATAAAGAAATAAAACAGAGGGACTATTAATAACACCAGCACTAAAATCAATAGAAATCTGTACTTCTTTACCGTTTTGCGATTATGATCACCTTTGCTATTCTTATCAATAGAAGAATGAGTATGGATACGACCTCGTGCCTCTATGTTACCTCGTTTAGCAGCTCTCTTAAACCATTTTACTGCTTC
>JAFSXH010000261.1 GCA_017444165.1 bacterium
ACAGCTTGCCATTGCTTAGGCTCGGCTTGTCGAGAGTGGCTAATGAACAATGAAATTTATAAAATTATTTAATATAAACTATTAAATTTGCTTATAAATATAGCATCAAGTATTCCAAGGACAAGAATAAACTCAGAGAAGCGGTAAGCGCAGATACATCATTTAGAAGTGTTTCCAGAAAGACCGTTGACTTAGTAAATATTTTGACTAATTCAAAACTTAGCTACAATAATCAGGAGGAGCAAGTTGATATGTGTGAAGCGATAGAAGGTTTAATCAATGATGCCAGAGCCGAGGGCATTCAAAAAGGCATACAGGAAGGCATTCAAAAGGGCAAAGAAGAGATGTGTGAAGCGATAGAAGGTTTAATCAATGATGCCAGAGCCGAGGGCATTCAAAAAGGCATACAGGAAGGCATTCAAAAAGGCAAAGAAGAGATGTGTGAAGCGATAGAAGGCTTAATCAATGATGCCAGAGCCGAAGGCATGCAAAAGGGCATACAAAATGGCAAAATAATCACTGCTATTGAATTGCTCGCATCCCTTGTAAAAGACAACATTTTAACAGTGACCGAGGCTACCAAAAGAGCGAATATGAGTGTTACTGAATTTGAAGTTAAAATGAACGCCCTGTAACTCTCGCATTTTTGCTGTTAAGGCCTTGTAAGTTTTGCTTGAAGTTTGGCCTTTGGGTGTTGCCTCCTGATCCTTAACAATTAGTAATGCTTAATTCGTAATGCGTAATTATTTTGGAGAGAAATAATTAATTCCAATTGCGAATTAAGCATTATGAATTACGAATTAAAAAAGACCGCCCGTACTTTTTTGTTAAGTTTGGGCGATCTTCTTTGTAGGTGTAAAGATGCGACCGTTATCTAGATGTTATCTGCTCATATTGTTATTTAATCTAGTATTGTGCTTCAATCTTGTCTCAGCCAATGAAGGAGAGTCTTGTAAGGTCTCTCTGCAAGCTCCGACTGAGGATCTCGTCTTAGTTACTTTTAAGATACCTAAGGGAAAACATATTTATTGGCGCAATGACGGTGGTGTGGGGAGACCGACAGAGATAGATTGGCAACTTCCTCCTGGGATAACTCTAGGAAAGGCTTACTGGCCGCCGCCGCGCAGGGAGGAGATATTTTCTAGTTTATCTCTCGTTTATGATGAGAGGTACTCTGTGTGTCAAGAGATCAAGATAGATCCAGCTCTTTCTAAACCTGAGGTTATTAAGGCTAAAGTCACTTGGTTAGAGTGTGGAGAGAGTACCTGCATACCTGGTGAGGCAGAGGTCAGCGTTAAAGTTAGGAAGGGTGAAAATAATTCTCAACTTCGCGATGAGATTTTACATCGCAACTTGGCTGACAGGGAAGAGCTAAATTTAGATACGCGCCTTGAAGGGGATAAGTTGGTTGTTTACTTGCCTGATGGTGTTTACGATAAAGCCGATTTTTTCCCTTATAGCGGAGATCTTCTGAATTGGCAATTTGCTAAAGATACTCTTACTCTCAGTTGTGAACTCAATGAAGGAGAGGGTCGTCCCGCTAAACTTTCAGGTCTATTGGTCACAGGAGATAAGGTCTGGGAAGTTTCACTTAATCTGCGAAGTGATGAACCGTCTCCCGCTTATATGAGCTTAGTTTGGGCCTTTTTGGGTGGAATTATCTTAAACTTTATGCCTTGTGTCTTCCCCGTTCTCTCTTTGAAGGTGTTGAGTTTAGCTTCAGTTGGTCAAGATGTGCATAGGAGCAGGTTGCAGTCGCTCTGGTTTAGTTTGGGAATCTGTGCCACTTTTTGGCTCTTGGCTCTGGTTATGTTCGGGGTACGCAGTCTAGGTTATGAATTGGGCTGGGGGTTTCAGATGCAGTATCCACCCTTTGTAGCCTTTATGACCTTGCTTTTTTGGTTGATCGCCCTCAATCTGTGGGGAGTCTTTGAAGTGGGCTTGAGTCTGACCCGTTTAGAGGGGCAGGGAGCCTTTTCTGGCGGAGTTTTGACGGTTATCGCCTCTGCTCCCTGTACAGCTCCTTTTATGGGGGTAGCATTGGGAGTGGCCCTGTCGTCCTCTCTGTGGATGGCGTTGGCGATCTTTACTTGCTTAGGGGTAGGGATGGCTTTGCCTTACTTTGTTTTAGCTAATTGGCCCCAATTTTTGCAGAAGCTCCCCAAGCCTGGACGCTGGATGGAGGATCTCAAGAGCCTTTTGGCCTTTCCCTTAGGCTTGACCTGTATCTATTTTATCGATGTGTTTTACAAAGAGGCGGGGAGTGAGGCGGCTCTCCTGTTGATGGTTGGACTCTGGCTGATCTCATTGGCTGTTTGGATCTACGGTCGGTTCTTCCACTCTAAGTCTATTTGGCCGAAAGTTATTTTCGCTATTTTGTTAGTTTTGGGATTATTTGTCTTTGGACTATCCTTTAAAAATGATACTAAGATGGCTGAGGCTGAAGAAAATAGATGGAGTCCTCAAAAGGTGGAAGAGGCCTTGCAACGCGGCCAGATCGTCTTTGTGGATTTTGGAGCATCCTGGTGTTTGACCTGCCAATTTAATGAGCGCACCGTCTTACAAAGTGAACGAGTGCAGAGATTATTTGCAGAATATAACGTACTATTTCTCAAAGCTGACTGGACGAACAAGGATGAGGAGATAACGCGAGCTTTACAGAGTTTTGGGCGCAACGGTGTGCCTCTGTATGTGGTGTATACGCCTGAAGTTAAAGTGTTGCCAGAGCTTTTGACGGTCAAGGATATTGTTGAGGCCGTGCAGGGTGAATAATGTGAGATGTCGATTCACCAAAAAGTCAAAAGTAAAAAATGCGCAATTCGTAACTTTATTTAACTCAATTACGAATTACGCATTATGAATTACTAATTGTTAAACCTTACTCTACAACCGTACCGCCTTTACTTGCGAAGTAGGTGAAGAAGTCATCCAACTGTTCGTAAGTGTAGGTGTGACCATCGTAGGTAATGGTCAGGTTTGTATCTACGTTAAAGCTATTTTTGGCTATCTCTGTTACACTGTTGGGAATTGTGAGGCTAGTCAAACTACCACATCCTGAGAAGGCATATTCACCGATCTTTTCCAGTGTGTTGGGCAGTTCTATGTTTTGTAAACTACCACAATCACTAAAGACGCCATCTTCTATGGAAGTTATGGATGTGTTAGTGATATCCACAGTAGTAAGTTGATTGCAATAATAAAACGCTAGGCTAGGTATAACGGTTATAGATGTTCCCGATAAATCGGCGGTAATTAGGTTTTCACAATGATCAAATGCATTTTTACCCAGGCTATTTACAGAACTGGGCAGTTTTATGCTTTCTAAACACCAACAATATCTGAAAGCATACGCACCTATCGATATTACCGAACTGGGTAAGTCTATGTTTTGAATAGGTGTATTTGCAAAGGCACAATCGCCTATTGATTCAACAGAATCAGGTAGATCTATGGCAAACAGGCAAGCACCCAAAAATGCCAAACTGCCTATCTTTTTGACAGTTTCAGGAACCACTACGCGGCTCATAGTGTAATCTGCTTCTGGATCTTCTGGCCACTGCAACTCTTGGGGCCAGGTTCTGTTGTTAAAGTCCTCTCCAGGTTCAATATAATTAAACCTCTCATAGTAACTGTAGCTGTAGTCTGTTTCTATATCAAAACCATAATCATTACTTAAAGCAGTCCAAGAGTAAACGAGTCTTTCATCAGACATATCATAAAGGCCAGCTTCCTCCTCTGATTCAGCACTTTCTTCAGAGTCTGAGGTCTCTTCAGATTCGCTACTCTCCTCAGTGTCTGATTCATCTTCAGATTCAATGCTCTCTTCAGTGTCAGATTCATCTTCGGATTCAATGCTCTCTTCAGTGTCAGATTCATCTTCGGATTCAACGCTCTCTTCGATGTCCGATTCATCTTCGGATTCAACGCTCTCCTCGATGTCAGATTCATCTTCGGATTCAACGCTCTCCTCAATGTCTGATTCATCTTCGGATTCGACACTCTCCTCGATATCCGATTCATCTTCGGATTCAACGCTCTCTTCAGGCTCGGAAGTCTCTTCCGACTCTATACTCTCTTCTGATTCTATGGGCAACAATTTGTGATAATTATGCGCCCCGCCGCCACAACCTGGCAATACCAGAAATAAAGCAATTAAGAGACTAAATAGGTAAAAATACCTTCTCTCTCTCTCTCTCTCTTCATAGATAAAGTCCTTTCAGTTACTGATGTAACGATTGAAATTTACAACTCCTCGATTCTACACTCTGCGATAAGCAAATGCAATGAAAAGTTAAAGATTGGGCCAAAACTTCTGTCTGCGATTGTGTTGTTTTTTTATTGTTCTGTCTAATACCTAACTCCAGAAAGATAGCATTGCACAATATACATTTCTTTTGCTGTCAGAGGACGAACCATCAAGTCAGTTGTATAGCCATAATAGCCCATGGTTCTAAAGATATAAATCCTTTCTTCAGGCGTAAAAAATCTCACTGCGGGAGTGTTGAAGTTGTAGCCAGTGTTGTTTGTTCCGTATGTAGAAGAACTGCTGGAATAACTTTCTGTATCTCTGAGTTGGCCACTGCCATTGCAGATATGACAAAGTTTATGAGTGTGCGATGATTGAACCTCTCCAGCTTATAGAAGCTGGAGATTCTCGAGAAGTTTGGTATATGGACTAACGCCTAATAGCATATCCCGAAGGAGTTAGCTATTAGGATACCCTTATTCTCAAGGGGCTGTCCAAAAGCCCCCTACACAG
>JAFSXH010000262.1 GCA_017444165.1 bacterium
CAATCGCAACCACTAGCAAAAAGGTTAATAATATGAAGATATTTGCTGTTATTCTTTTTTTTATTCTCATATAGGCCTCCTAAAACAGACAACAGAGTAGAATAGCTGTCATCCATTCTAGGAACTCAAAGATAAAAAGGAACAAATGTTAAAACCAAGTGTAGGACTTACTGTTGACTTTGAACCAACGCAAACCTATGACACACAACGCACATTCGCAGACAAAGTTTGGCCTTTTGCGGTGAACCGACCTTTTTTAATTCGTAATTCATAATGCGTAATTCGTAATTGTAATGAATTAATTATTTCTTTCCAAAACAACTCCACACTACTAATAAAAACTGCCCCACACAAAAACACAACATACGAAGCTTACAACACAAAAACACACCAGACTTACAAAGAATCAACATCCTCAAACGATATAAACCCGCCCTTAGTTGGCTTAATCTCCAAATTGTCCACATCGATAAAAGTCTCACCAGAACTGTACTCGAGGAGTTCGGATTTAGCTTTTGCCTCTCTTTTGAAATAGCTTTCTTTATCAGCAATTATTTTTACGTCGTCACGTAAGACAGGCTTATTTAAATTGGGACAGTCAGCAAAAGCCGACTCAAATATCACAGAAACACTCTCGGGAATTTTTACATTGCGCAAATTTATACAACCAGCAAAGGTTGCCACACCTATTATATCGACACCTTCAGGAATAACGATCTCCTCTAAACTAGTACAACCTTGAAATGCTCTATCACCGAGCATATCGAGATCTTTAGGAAGGGATATTTCTCGCAAATTGGCACAATTTTTAAAAGCATCAAAGCCTATCTCTTTGACACTTTGAGGAATAATCACACCCTTCAATTTTTTACAATTACAAAAAGTATAATTGCCAATGGAAACAATATCTTTAGGAAGCCTTACCGTCTCTAAATCGTGACAGTCCTTGAAAGCAAAATCACCTATAGAGGTAACACTGTCGGGTATAAACAACTCTTTTAAACCAATACAATCTTCAAACACAAAATTACCCATTGAGGTGACACTCTCAGGAATGGACAATTCTTCTAAATTTATGCAACCTCCAAATGCCCCCTCACCGATAGAAGAAACTCTGCCTCCAAGTGTAACTCGCTCTAAATTATCACAACCTCGAAAAGCATCATCACCTATGGAAATAACATTATCTGGTATACGTACCTCCTTAAGGTCTTTACAGCATTCAAATGCCTGATCACCTATAGAAACAAAGCTCTCTGGTATACGTATTTCCTCAATTCCACAAAACCAAAACGCGTTAGCACCTATAAAAGTAACACTATCTGGAATACAGACTTCTTTAAGACTCACACAATACAAAAACGCGCCAGCACCTATGGAAGTAATTCCACAACCTAGCGTTATCTGTTCCAAACTATCACAATCTTGAAAAGCACAATCACCTATAGAAGTAACACTATCTGGTATACATACTTTCTTAAGATTTCTGCAACCATCAAAGGCATTAGCACCTATGGAAGTGACCCCCTCAGGAACAATTACATTTACAAGATTCTCACATGAAGAATAGGAATTATCTGTGTCTGCTTTATCAGCGATAAACACATCCTCTGCCATTTTAGTACTCCGAAAATTTGCGATTGACCTCGATCTTAACAAAAAAAAGTTGCCTTGTCAAACAAGGCAACCCAAATATCAGCGTTTACGAATGGTACGTGAAACAGGGGGCAATGTTTATGGGATCATCTTCAGCAATTTATCTATTTCACAGACCTCAACATGTTCTTCACCGTAGTATTCTACAAAAATCTTCTTAGCTCGTTTCAAATAATTTGAAGCCTCTGTAAATCTATCGTTGGCAATAAGAACACGAGCCATAAGACGATAGCAGCTAGCTGTAACAGGATGATCTTGGCCGTAAAATAATTCATAAAAAGTCTTGGCTTTCTTTATAGACTCCCAAGCGTATTCCCGAGTTGCGCCATTATTTAAATAAAAATCAGCAAGAACAACATTTAATTCTGCATTCATCTTTATGGGAAACTTGTCGTAATTATCACTATTACAAGGAGCAAAGATCGCCATAATCTTTTTAATATATCTGCGGGCCGTATCTATATCATTAATCTTCAGGCAAAATTTAATGTAATTCATGTAGAGATCAGCCAAAAAATATTCATCTGCATCTGGTCTCTTTTTGAGCAATTTCAGAACCATATCGTAAATTTCTTCAGCCTTATCAAGATCACCAGTTTTGCGATAGATATCCGCTAGATTTTTGTAATAGCATAAAAGATTGCCATTATTTTGGCCAAGCCTATCTTCAGCCTTACGCAGACCAGACTCCAAATAGGATAAAGCTACCGAAAAATCGCCCATATTGCTGGCACACTGAGCCAGTATATTCTTTATATCCACCTCCTCCATAACATCCAATAAATGATCACTCTGCTTAATCTCTAGATATTTTTGGAAATAAGAGAGAGCCTCTTTAGCGCGGCCGCCATTGTAGTATAAATTAGCAGCTAATTTAATTAACTGACCGTCAGAATCACGGAGACAATCGGCCGCATTGGCTATGAGTTCCATTCTCTCAGCCATATACTTCACTTTTTCCTTAGGAGAAAAATTCAAAAACTCACTAGAATAATTTTCAATAAATGTTTTACATTCATTTGTAAATTGTTCTATGATACTGAGGATACAACTCTCTCTCACCAACGGATGGAGGGAGATAAAATTGTCGGCACTCTTTTTGAGCCAACCACTCAATTCTAAGAGACGGATCTTGTCTCGCTGACCTTCATCGCTGTGGGTACGCAAAAATATCGCCGCTCTCATGCCTCTAGCAGGCAACAATGCCGCTTGAGACATAACGATCTTAGCTTTTTCGGACAACGAAGAGAGATCGAATAAGGATCTTAATGTGCTGGCGATAGCATCCTCCCCAGCAACGCCTCTATTTATCTTCTCCAAGAGAATTTCAGGAGAAAGCTCTCCCCAACTTTGTTGTAAAATTCTCGCGGCTTGCTCTACAATTAAAGTGTTACATTGAGCTACTTCAATAATTTTCATCAAAAAATTATGAGGATCTTCAACAGGGTAAAAATAGTGCATCAATTGCCAAAGTTCATGCTTAGATAAAGGCAGAACCTCAACACAACTTATCCCACTAGGCGGACGCTGGCGGCTGGTAAAAATAAAGCGCAAGTTCATCTTTTGCAAAAGTCCAAAAGTGTCACTTTGGAGTACTTCACCCATCTCCTCAGGGGAGAGATCAAAATTATCAATAATTAAAACAGTATTCTCACTCTGCTGGCGCAGACACCTCATATTCCAATTAAAAATATCGTCAAAATTATACTCCCTCTGTTCCAGAGGATAAGGAGGATCAGTTTGAAGGCTTGCTATCGTTTGTTTTAAATCTTTATCAAAGGCTACCCAAAAGAAATCGAAGTTATTTCGCTCCTCCCAAGCTAATTTCATAGCCAATAAACTCTTTCCTAAACCTCCATCGCCAAATATAAAAGTATTCTTTTCACCCGACTTTAAGAGTGCGCTTAATTGTTCAAGTTCAAATTTTCTGCCTAAAAAAAATTCACCTGGATTGGGAGCTTTACATTCGGAAGAGATATTAAATTCTGGCAATCTAGAATCTTTTCGCAAGGTTTCTAATCTGCTCTTTACCTCCTCCATCCCCAAACGCTTACAAGGATCGCTTTCTAAAATACCTTGAAAAAAACTTATTAAATTTTTCTTTACGCGCCCTGGGACATTTTTAACAAGTCCATTCTTTTGTAAATTCCAAAAATTCTCTACAACCTTGGAGTACTCTGACTCTACATAGTCGCGCGGAACAAAACTACCCGTAATCTTTTTATACAACAATGCGCCTACAGAGAAGAGATCTGCTTTTGCTGTAACTCGCCTGAGATAAAGCTTGAGATCTGCGCCATATTTATCTCTAGCTTCGAGTAACTCGGGAGCAGCAAAATCTTCGGTGTAAGAGATCTCTTCTTTGCCAGTTAAACGGCCATTTTTGCCTAATTCCAAAACACTTCCAAAATCCAAAAGCCTGACGAGTTGACGAGTCTTTCTGAATATATAAACATTCGCTGGTTTTATATCACAATGAAGCAGATTATTCTGATGGTAAAGTTCAACCTCACCAAGTAACGAAAGTGTCGTTTCGAAGATCTGTTGGAGACTTTCATCCTCACTCTCCCCCCAGTTGCTCCCCTCCGCCGCAGGCATCATAACCATTGCTGTATCGCCAAATTCATATATACCCTGAATTTCTATCAAGCCATCGGCATGTTCGAAAGCGTGTTTATTATAAAATTCTCTCTGTCGCTTACATATATTTAAAAAACTGTTTTTAGACTCTTGAAATCGCTTTTCTTCATTTTCTGTGGCTTTTTGCAGAGCAAATTTTAAAACCCAAGTACCTTCCTTACGTTCGAGAGAACCACAAAAACTGCGAGGATAGAATTCTTTCAATAAAACGGCGCGATTCTGTGTACAGTTGAACGCTTCATAAACGATACAACTGCCCCCCCGCCCCTTTTCATTCCCAATTTTAAAATCTTCAAAAATGCCACTTTCACTCTTTAATCTGACAAGACTATCTTTGACAAGCGCGACTCTCCTATCCTCACCACCAATACGATCACTGTACATAATTATCTCCCCAAAAAGGCAAATTGCAAAGGCACAGTTATGTTACAATCGATATAATGATATTTCTATACATGTTAATTTTAATGTCACTTAACCTTATCTTGCCATTCTTCCAACCCTTTCACACTGCCTTTAAAATCTTTGAGACCAAACTTTTGCCCGTCTCCTAATTTCGTATAAATCTCCACTAACTTTTGTAAAATTTTTTGCATACGTTCCTTAGGTGGATAATAACGATATTTAGGCTTTTTAACTTTAGCTTTGGAACTTTTTGCATCAATTTCAACAATAGCCATGCCAGTATCAGTATCACAATCCTTTTTATCCTCGGGATCATTTACATAACTGGAGATCACATTGAGTTCAAAAATTCGCGTATAAACCTCTAATGGGCAGAGCGAGATCATACAAATATACAGCAGAGCATCATACAGATGATCACTGGTACGAAATTCAGAATAACGGGTACTTCCTAAACGGTCATTAACAAAAGGCACGAAACAATCACTCAATAGATCATTAATACTATCCCAATCTTTCTCTACAATGTTGTCACTGTCATCTTTCCAGTGTTTCAGCAAAATATAGGCGAAGCTCACGTTTAAAATGGTATAACGATCGATTAACTCCCTATGTCCTCTATATCCTTTTTCTGTGAGTCTCTTTTTTAATTTATAGAATTGGCCATAACTAAAAACATTGTCACTTAGTTCACTGGACAAATCACCATATTCCATGCAAAACAGGCCATGACTGTTCTTATTTTTTTTGTCGGGTCGTCTAATTCTATAGCAGAAAAAGCGCGCGTACTGCTCTATAGATAGGCTCATATTTTCGTTTATTTTGGGAAAATCGTAATTTTCACATAAATTAAACAGTTTGTTATATTCGGTCAATATGTTTGATAAAAATACACCCTTATAATTATTAACATCAATACGCTGAAACTCACACTCTTCCTCAGCACTCTTCAAAATAGAAAACTTGCGCACTACATCCCACCAAGCTGTAGCACTGTACTGTACCCCATCAACGCTCTTCCTCTCCGCACGAGGATAAGATTTTTTTATGACATAATCGATAAGATCTTTATCGTTAGCAAATCTATCCAATTTATCAATTACACTTTTGACTTCTCGATCTGTAGTTTCACCCGTATAAAGTTTATCATTTTCATCGCGAGATGACGGATTTAAAAAGTACTCATCATCAGTTTCATATATTACACCCGCATCGCGATGTTTTCCGGCAATATCCGCATATAAGGTATTAAATTCATTCCACGATTTATCTTTTTTTAAGCAGTACATCAACACAAACTCTCTAGGAACAGCCACACTCAATTCCTGTTCACAGGCTACATCTCTGATAAAATGCTGAAACTCCTCAAACCTATTTTTAGCATCAGAAGTCAAAACAAAAGCTAACTCAATTAAAGTATCGCGTTCTAAATTGCCATAGAGTCGTCTTTTAAAATTTCTTGGAAAATCAAGCCCAGCCTTTTTATAGAGCCTCCTCAACCCATTCATTACACTATCAGTCAAAGAACCATCTGTCTCTGCTCCAGAAACCTTCTCAGATATATAACGGCGAATGTTGACAGTACGCTCACCAACAGCATTCTTCAGGAATAAAAAACCTTCATAAGCTTGAAACCACAGAGCCTCTTCTAAAAGTTCTCTACTGTTTACTAGTGTGCAAATATTTTCAAAATTATCTGCAAGATCTTCAAGATTTTTCACGCGATCGTCAAATGCAGTCATATTGCTCCCCAACATTTCCTCAACATTATTTTTGTATTTCTTTTGAAGATCTATACAACCTTCCTTACATTCACTCTAAGGCTTCAAAAGAAGGAAAGGTAACAATTTTTTTTGAACGCCGCGTCCGAGAAATTTGAGGATATTTGTTAAATGAATGATAAAACTACTTCAGGAGATCATCCCACTGAAAAAAAGCTAGATCCCGCTCTGAAACGCCTTTGGAATCCTATTAACAATTTTATCAACAAGAGTACCTCCAGCGGAATTGTCTTGCTCTTGTCAACATTGATAGCTCTCGTTTGGGCCAATCTCAATGCAGAAAGCTATCATAACTTCTGGCATATTCACGCCCAATTGGGTATTGGCAATCGCGTTCTCAGCATGAGTCTAGTAGAATGGGTCAACGATGGCTTGATGACAATCTTCTTCCTCTCTGTAGGTTTAGAGATCAAGCGAGAGATGCAAGTAGGCGATCTATCCTCGTTCGGTCAAGCTATCTTGCCAGTAACCGCCGCCGCAGGTGGAATGTTAATGCCCGCCCTGTTTTACACCCTTTGTGCTCACGGTTCACCCTATGCTCACGGTTGGGGAATACCTGTAGCTACAGATATTGCCTTCGCGTTGGGTATTATAACCATGTTAGGCAACAGGGTCCCTTCCAGCTTGAAGATATTCTTAGCCGCTCTAGCCATAGCCGATGATCTGGGTGCTGTCTTAATTATCGCCTTCTTTTACAGTGCCAATTTAAATTTCACTATGTTATTCTTGGCCCTATTGGTCTTACTCTTGCTCTTCATGTGCAACAGAATGGGAGTCAATTACTTAGGGGCTTACATCTTCGGCGGTTTCATACTTTGGATATTTGTCATGAAGTCTGGTGTTCACGCCACCTTAGCTGGTGTTATGTTAGCCTTCGTCATACCAACCTGGACGGTCATTGACAAAAAACACCTGCGTCAAACGATGAAACGCGTTGATGCCGTTTTAGCAGAGACTAGCGAACAAGAAAATCAGCTTTTGGCTGATCGCAAAGCCTTGGACTCTATTTCTCTTTTAGGTGTACAGACATTCAAAGCCCTGCCAAGATTGACAGTTATCGAAGAGTATATTGCTACTTCTGTAAATATGGTCATTATGCCAATCTTTGCTTTGGCCAACAGTGGCGTAGTAGTAGGAGATATAAATTTAATTGATTTTCTGCACAGCTCCTTGAGCCACGGCATAGCCCTGGGTTTAATATGCGGCAAACCCATAGGCATAACTTTGGGAACACTCTTAACTATAAAATCAGGCTTAGCTAGTTTGCCACGCCGAGCCACTTGGAGTCAAATTTTCGGTGTCGGCATGCTGGGCGGCATTGGTTTTACGATGTCGTTATTCGTAACTGGTCTGTCGATAAGTAAGGGAGCCCACGAAGAAGTAGCCAAATTAGCGATTCTCTGTTCCTCAACCACTGCAGGAATATTAGGCTTTATTTGGCTCTACCTCCATCCGCAAAAGTTGAACAAAAAAGGTTCCTCTAAAACTAGTATCGGTGAACAGAAAGATCAACTGCCAAAAGAAAAGGCAGAGCAGCCTCCAGTTCAACCCACTGCAACATAAGCTAAATAAACACAGACTGGCACTTCAATAGAAGTGCCAGTTTTGTATTTACAATCTATCCTCTCTTATGACCTCAGCTTCCTTCAGCGCAAGGCTCTAAGATTTTAGATTGCGCTGATATTAGAGGTGAAGATAGTAGATTTTAGATGGCGAGTTGTAAGGCGGGACGAATAGAGGTGAAGTCATTATTAACGTTGTCGGTGTAGCTAAAGCTACCAGCACCGCTCACGTACGACGCATAATAGTAGGTATGGTAGCGGGAACGAAGCCACCAAAGTGCCGCACCATTATTATCTGTAGATACACCATTTTTTACAACATAACCTGTAGGCTTACATATACGATCATTATTATTAGCAAATAAACTTTCAGCCTCATCTACGCTCAACAAAAATACATTGTCCTCGGTCGAAGGACCAGCGTTATTCGCAAGCGTTGCTTTTTTGATTAAAGATTGCTCTTGTTCATTAAACGCCTTTTTGTAAAATTCATCGTTCAACCAACGTCTCAAAGTGCAATCTGACCAAGTTATATCACAACGAGATTCGTTATAACGCTTGCAATCCAACCCCATATCAGCAATAACCAGCAAACTGCCAGTATCACGGCGCAACACTCGCCAAACTATAGGTTCAACCTCACCGTTAGGCCCCTGGGGATATTGACCAAACTTAAAAGTTTTACCTATTAACTGCTCCTTATTTACACAATCTCCACTCCCTAATGTTTGCAAAATCTTGATTATTTCATCCTCAAAGAGAAGTTGTACTTGTTCAGCTCCTGAAATTAATTTACAATCGACAGCAAACTCTATAATCTGCAATGAATTATTGACTACAGCCAAACTCAACGGCTTTATGAATTTTGACAATACTGAACCATCGCTACCTTTTAGGAGGAGAGTCAGAGAGGGAAGCTCAAACTTCGGATTAAAAATCCTAAACTTGTATCTTATAATAACCTGACCAGTTCTTGCCCGAGCGTTATAGAAGAGTATAAAATCACCCTTAATCATTTGCCTATTAGCTAACTCATCGCTAAAACTCCAGGAACATTCCACTAATTCCGCAAAATCAGTAAGTTCAAAAGTATCTGGAACTTTACAACCCGAAAAAGAAAATAATTCAGCTAATCTTTGCAACAAATCGCTATCACCAATAAAACC
>JAFSXH010000263.1 GCA_017444165.1 bacterium
TGTACTTCTCGATAGTGATCCTCAAGCTACGGAGAGGCTCTTAGAGATCGCTGAACGCCACCGTGCTGATAGCAGTGCTAATTCTGTGGGGAGTGAACAGAAGTGGCGTTCCTTAGACGTGCAGGCTCGTTTAGCCAGTGCGTTGGTTAAAGGCATTACCGATTATTTAGAAGAGGATATTGGAGAGGCTGTAAAGGCTGGATTCACCCCTTTAGAGATAGTGGAAAAAGCCCTTATGGATGGTATGCACCAGGTTGGTGAACTCTTCGGCAGTGGACGAATGTTTTTGCCCCAGGTTGTCAAGAGTGCCAGAGTTATGAAGAAGGCTGTGACTTTGCTAGAGCCTTATATGGTCTCCAGCGAAGGTGAGGAGCGAGAGACGATATTATTAGCCACAGTCAAAGGTGATGTTCATGATATCGGCAAGAACATCGTCGGTGTCGTTTTAGGTTGTAATGGCTACAAGGTTGTCGATCTAGGGGTTATGGTTCCCGAAGAGGAGATCGTGGCTAAGGCTGTAGAGAGTAAGGCCAAGATTATCGGTCTCTCTGCTCTGATTACTCCTTCTTTAGCTGAGATTGTCAATGTCGTCAAGGCTTTGGAGAGGAAGGGGTTGCAGATCCCCGTTTTGGTCGGTGGAGCGGCTACTTCGGCTACACATACGGCGGTAAAGGTTGCTCCCCATTATAGCAGTGGCACAGTTGTTTATGTGGCTGACGCTTCGCTCGTCACTGAGGTTGTAGGTTCGATTTTAGATCCTCTCAGATCAGAAGAGTATCTGCAAAGAGTCCGTAGTGAACAGGTTAAACTTCAAGAGAGTTGGTCTAAAGAGGATAAACTTTTAAGTTGGGAGGAGGCTAAGAGGAGAGCTCCCCATTTTACATGGTTATCTGACGAATTGAAAGAACCCGCTGGGGTTGTGGAGGAACCCAAAGTGGCAGAGATTCCACTCAAGGAATTATTGCCTTATATCAATTGGACACAATTTCTCAATTCTTGGAAGATTAAGGGGAGTTATCCTAAGATATTCGATGATCCTGGGTTAGGAGCTAAGGCTTACAAAGTTTATAGCGATGGCCGCAGTATTTTAGAGTATATCTGTAAAACGGAAGCTCTGCAGGTGAAGGCTGTTTACGGTTTTTGGCCAGCTTACAGTTTAAATGAAGACATTTATCTTTACAGTGGAGAGAAGATTATTGCCAAAATTCCCACTTTGCGCCAACAGAGAGAAGGTTTGGAAGTCTGTCTCTCTTTAGCTGATTTTATCGCTCCTGAAGGTTTGGATAATACTGATTATTTGGGAATGTTTGCTCTCTCTTCGGGGTTCGGTTTAGAGAAATTACAACAATTGTACAAAGATCAGGACGATGAGTACAGTTCTCTCATGGTAGGCTTGTTGGCAGATCGTCTCTGTGAAGCCGCTTCTGAATATCTGCATAAAAAGGTTCGCGCTCTATGTGGATGGCCAGATAGAGAGGGACTTGAAATTGAGGATATTTTGAAGGGGCATTACAAAGGTATTCGTCCAGCTCCTGGTTATCCAGCCTGTCCTGATCATTATCTCAAAAAGATCATTTGGCAATTTTTGCATCCTGAGGAGAA
The DNA here is from genome assembly GCA_017444165.1 of bacterium. GTDB lineage: Bacteria > Vulcanimicrobiota > Xenobia > Xenobiales > Xenobiaceae > RGIG3641. Next base: position 1,603 of record JAFSXH010000263.1, read on the forward strand.
TATCGGTCTGAAACTCACTGAAAGCACAGCTCTGTGGCCTGCAAGTTCGATCAGTGGTTTCTATTTTGTATCTCCTAAAGCTCGTTATTTCTCTTTAGGCAAGATAGACCGCCAGCAATTGTTAGATTATCACCAGCGTTGGGGAAGATCGCCTGAAGATCTCAAAGAGACTGAAAAGTGGTTGAGTTTGCACTTAGATTATTAGTTTAAGGAGTTTTTAGCGTGGATAGTGTACAGAACGAAGATAAGACTGAGGAAATGGTGTTGAATGACGTCTCCGAGGCGGAGGAGCCTGTCTCTAAGAAAAAGAGGAGCAAAAAGAGGCAAAAGAAGAGTAAGGCCAGTGATGGTAAAGTTGTAGAAAATAAGGATAATAGACAAGATTTGCCTCCCTTGCCCGATCCTGTTGTCGATGTGAGCCAACTCTTTCCTTTCACCTTGGATCGCTTCCAACTTGAGGCTATAAATGCTATTGATCGCAATGAGAATGTTGTTGTCACCGCTCCTACTGGTTCTGGTAAGACGGTAATTGCTGAATATGCCATCCACAGAGCTTTAACTCACGGCAAGCGGGCTTTTTATACTACTCCTCTCAAAGCTCTCTCCAATCAAAAGTTCTTAGATCTCCGAGAGCGTTACGGTGAAGAGAAGGTAGGTCTATTGACAGGCGATATTTCCGTCAATCGCAATGCTTTTATTGTAGTTATGACTACGGAAGTTTATCGCAACATTCTCTACGGTACAGTCTTAGGAGATGTGCGCTCTAATTTAGAGTTTGTGGAGTCGGTGATAGTCGATGAGTGTCACTACATGAATGATCCTGATCGGGGTACAGTTTGGGAAGAATTGGTTATTTATTCACCTAAGAATATCCAATTAATATCTTTGTCTGCTACTGTTGCTAATGCTCAGGATCTCTGTGATTGGATCACTAAAGTTCATGGTCCGACCACTTTAATAGAATCCAGTTATCGTCCTGTCCCTCTATTTATAAATTATTTTGTCGGCGGTCAGATTTACTCTTTTATGAATAAGAGTGGCAAGGTTAATAAATTGATTCGCCGCTGTATAGAACAGGTTGATGAAGAGAGGAGAATTAGGCGCAAGAGACAGTCCTATGAAGAATTGGATCTGCGTCAGGTCAGAGAGAGAGCTAGAGAAGAGAACAATCAGATTTGTGAAGCGGTTGTGCGCGCTTTGGATGAGAAGGATATGTTGCCTGCTATCTACTTCTTGTTCTCTAGGAAACGTTGTGATGAAGCGGCTAAGTTCTGTTCTCGTTCAGTTGTAAAATTGACTAAAGAACATCGCCGCCAATTGGATGAAGCTGTTGAGGAGGCTGTGAATGAGCATCCATCTTTGAATGGCAGTGAGCATTTAGAGTATATACGCCATGGAGTGGCCGCCCATCACGCTGGCCTTTTGCCTATTTTAAAAACGGTTGTAGAAGATCTTTTCAAGCGTGGGTTGATTAAGGTTGTTTTTGCCACAGAGACACTAGCAGCTGGTATCAATATGCCTGCCCGCACTACAATTATCTCTGCTACGGTTAAAAGGGCAGATGAGGGAATGCGCCCCCTCTCGGCCAGCGAGTTTTTGCAAATGTCAGGAAGAGCTGGACGGCGCGGAATGGATAAAGTGGGCAATGTCGTTATTGTTCATAGCCATCGCGAGGATTTTGAGGAGATTGTCTCTTTAGTTAAGTCATCTGCTGATCCTTTGATCAGCCATTATACGCCTAGTTATGGTATGGTTTTGAATCTCTTGCAAGTCCATACTAAAGAAGAGGCTAAGAGTTTGGTAGAAAAATCCTTTGGCCAGTTTATTATTGAACAGCACAA
>JAFSXH010000264.1 GCA_017444165.1 bacterium
CCGCCTCCACAGGCAACGCCGCCTCTTCCCTGTCAGGCATGTGTGCCTCCATGGGCTTGAAGACGATAATCTTTGTTCCCGAAAGAGCTCCCAAAGCTAAAGTTGCCCAATTGTTGATGTTTGGAGCTACTGTACTCTCAGTACGCGGCACATACGACGATGCTTTTGATCTCTCTTTAAAAGCTACCCAAGAGTTCGGCTGGTACAATCGCAACACTGGCTTTAACCCCTACTTATTAGAGGGCAAGAAGACGGCCGCCTTGGAGATTTGGGAGAACTGCGGTTACCAAGTTCCCGATTACGTAGCCGTCTCTGTGGGTGATGGCTGCATTATTGGCGGCTTAGGCAAAGGTTTCACCGATCTCTTGCGCATGGGTTTAATCGACAAATTGCCTAAACTCATCGGCGTGCAGGCTAGAGGTTCCTCCGTATTGGCCAAGGCCTTCTCCAATGGTGATAAAGTTATTCCTGAGCCAGATGCTGATACTTACGCCGACTCCATAAGTGTTGGTCTGCCCAGAGCCTCTTCCTTAGCTTTGCGCGGAGTCCATCAGTCTGAGGGACAATTTATCGTCGTAGAGGATGAGGAGATCCAGAGAGCTCAAGCGATATTAGCCGCCAATGCTGGAGTCTTTGCTGAACCTGCTGGAGCGACACCTATAGCTGGTTTGATAAAAGCTAGAAAAGAGAATATCATTCCCGCTGAAGCTAAAGTAGTGGCTTTAGTCACTGGCAATGGTTTGAAAGATGTAGACGGCGCTTTAAAGGCCTTACAAACTTCAGCCATCTCCATCGATAAAGACCCGCAAAACTTAAAAGATACTCTCAATAAATTGCACATAATCTAAAAGAGCAGGGAGAGCCTTCTTTTAATTGAATGTCACTTGCCTAGTTTTTAGAATAAAAAGAGGAAGATCAAGTTGTCAACGCAGACTAATCTCGATTTACAACGAGTAGCTAATCAAATAGACGTAGTTTTGACGCAAATATTTCGTAGCTACGTATCTAAAGGCTGTCCTACGAAGTTGGGCGGATTGCGCTTTTTGGACTTAGAGAGTTCTAAAACTTTCGCTTTCGAAAAGACTGCTGTCTCTGAAAATGGCTTAGGAAATGTACTCTTATTCTCTGCTCCCTATGCCAATATCGATCAAGACAAAGATCCTACAAAGGCTAAGATAACGGATCAGAAGGTAGTCCAAGAGGATGCCATAGCTAAAGCCAAAGTGGAGATCATTAACATCCTGTCTAAAGGTCCTCACAACGATGCTATAGAGACCTTAAATATACGTGCCTCTAATGATCGCAACAAGAGTGACAGATTCTTTATTGATGTAGGTTATTACGTCCCAACCAGCGAGTTGTTGAGTGACGAAGCCATTATCGCCTACGCTAAAGAGCATAACATCTCCACCAGCAGAGAGGTCATTATCCGCATTTTAGAAGAGAAAGTCAAACCCATGGCTGAAGAGATCATGGATTTCTTGACTAAGAATCTCCACGTCAAACACTAAAGAAAAAGTTAGAGGAGTGTTCTCGATACACTCCTCTATTTTTATTTTGCTGACTATTTTTGTACGATGTTGAGCAGTTTTTTCACCTCTCGCCAATCAGGCATAAATTTATCCATATAGGCGTCGAAAACTTTAGTATGATTCTTCTCTAAAAGGTGAGTCAGCTCGTGGAGCATTACATAACGCAAACACTCTTTATTGTAGCTTATCAAATGCAAATTTAACCATATGCGCTTAGCCCTGATACAGCAAGTTCCCCAAACAGTGCGCATCTTCTTAGTGCGCCATTCTTTGGCGTGAACACCAGCTACGGCTTCACATTCGGCAACTAAACTCTCTATCTCACGCTTGAGCAACACTCGAAAGTGTTCAAATAAGATATTTTCTTGTTCCTGTTTAGAAGTTTTAGGCTTAACGTAAAAGATCAGTTCATCGTTCTTTATCTCAATGTACTTCTTTAAATTGGAAAAGATCAGATTTACCTTGTATTTTTTGCCCCATATATAGTAATTGCGCCCATGGATCGTATAATTTTTTTTATCCTTATAAAGATCAAATACTTTGAGAACCTCCTCCCAATTTTCATCTAAAAATTGACGCAAACCCTCATCAGTATCAGAAAAACACATTTCCAAAGCTACACGACCATCAGGCAAGATCTCCCCTAGCCTAAAACCGTCATAAGGAGTGATCCTCAACAAAAAATCACGATCCTTATAGGTAAAATTACGAACTTTCCATACAATCTTCTTAAAAGACATGAACACCTCACCCCCATTTTATGCTTGCAGTGTCTATTACACAAACAAACAAGTTCACCTACCCAAATAGAATTCAACAATTCCGCCATTTACAATTTATAATTATCTAAAATTCATAACCGCATA
>JAFSXH010000265.1 GCA_017444165.1 bacterium
AAAATTTAGGTTTAAAGTTATTGGCCTTCTTTATGGCTTTAATTACGAGCATTCTAGTTAAAACGGTAGCTCAACCTATTCGCGATCTGCCTGCCCAGAGAGTTTATACTAAATCTATAGATCTGCTCGTTCCTGATAAAAACAATTTAGTGGGTTCTCTATCTACGAAAGAAGTCACTGTAACAGTGCGCGGAAAGAAAAATGTCTTAGATCGCATCGATCCTAAATTAATTTCTGCAGTAGTCGATCTGACTAATCGCGATCATCAAGGCAGTTTTTACACCCCCGTAGATGTCATGGCCCCTGGAGGTGCTGAAATTACCCATATTGAGCCTAGCCACGTTTGGGCCTCGGTTTATGAGAGATCGTTTACTAATGTACCTGTCAAGGCTAAGATCCTAGGTCATGCAGAGGATAACTTTAGTGTGGGAGCTCTGATGGCTTCGCCAGATAAAGTACGCATATCAGGCAGTTCTGAGAACGTAGAGAAAGTGGCTTACGTTGAAGCTCCTGTCTCTGTAAGTGGTTGTAATAGTACCTTTAGTACGAGAGTCCAAACGTTAAATCCCATTGATGCTAATGGTAACGCTATTAAAGATGTGGAAGTCTACGCTTCCTCTGGAATAAATGTAACTGTACCCGTATATTTCTCTCTTAAAGCCAGAATAAATTTAGATCACATTGAGATACGCTCCGATAAAAAATACAAAATCTCAGTAGATCCGCCAGAGGTTACGATCAAGGCTGAAAGTAGCGGAGAAGGTGTTTTGCAAGAGATATTTACTGAAGATTACAGTTTTGAATTCAAAGGCAGAGAGATCACCAAAAAAGTTCGCCTGGAGTTGCCTGAACAGATGAAGCGTGCCAATTTGTCCCAAAATATTGTCACCATAACTGTTAAACCAGAGGATGAAAAATAAAAAACGTACAGTCACACACGAGGATTGGCCTTTTGCGGTAAACCAACATTTTTAATGCGTAATTCGTAATGCGCAATTCGTAATTGGGATGAATTAATTATTTCTTTCCAAACTCCTCACTCCAAACTCCACACTCTAAACTCCACACTCCTCACCTTCAGACACAACTTACCAGGCAACTTATGAAAAAACAAACAGACACCCCATTAAGGCCAATAGCGTTTGATTATCGGATTGTCTTCATCACCGTTAAAGATCTGAACTTGTGTTCCGACGTTGACGCGCTCATAGAGATCCTCTACCTCATCCATGCGCATGCGCATACACCCATGTGAAGCTCTCGTTCCCACTGTTCCAGGGTAGGGCGTACCGTGGAAACCGATAGCATTCCCCAAACCTATCCAGCGTGTACCCAAAGGATTATCTGGCCCTGGAGGGGCTTGTTTGGCATCCTTGGCCCACTCGGAGTTAGGCGGCAACCAACTGGGATTTTTGACCATGTCGCTGATGTAGTACATACCTGTTGGTGTGGGATGCTCTTCAACTCCCGTGCATATGGAGTAATGGTGAAGACCTTCCCCTTCATCGACTAAAATGGCAGAAAAACGGCTCAAATTAACATAAATCCTGGCCTTTAAAGCTCCAGTAACTAAAACGCCTGCGATACCATCTTGAGCCATGTAGAGTTCTTCTTGTAATTTTATAACTGCCTCTTGAGTGGCCTTGTCATATTTACCCTGGGTGTAATCTCCTTTTAAATATCCGCGCAAGGCTAGGAGTCTTTGCAATTCTTTGACATCATCACCGACAGCCCCTAAACCTAAAGGTGCTTGACCATAAACTTCTGTAGTATTTAAGCCAAAAGTTATGTTGCGCCGCGTGCATAACCCGAAACCGTCTTGAACCAAAACGCTTACTGTGTGAGTTCCTTCGTACAGTACAGGCAGATTGTAATTGTAAGTTACGGGCTTAGTATCTAAAGCTATTGGAGTGGATGAAGGTTCAGGAGAGGGAGCAGATTCAGAAATATTGCCCTCTTCTGTGGATTCATCTAACTGAGGAGTAAGTGTCTCTTCTTGTTTTGAAGTGCAATCTATACTCTCTTGCAGTTTGCCATCAATAAATATATCGATCTTGCCTATGCCAGATTCTTGATCTTGGGTTTCCACCTTCAAAGTCAAGGTAGAGCTACTCAATATCGAATAAGGGGACTTGGGATCTATCGTGCGCTGGGCATGTTCCTTGCCGTCCTTGTCCTTGAAGGCTGGTTGCAAAATGCTCAAATTTAATTCTGGCGGAGTAAAATCACACAAAAATTCGCTCTGACCTTTAGTGACGTTGCCAGCCTTATCTTGAGCCTCCCAATTTATGACACATTTACCCATCTGAGTAGGCAAAGTTAGGGTAAAATAACCTTTATCATTAGCTTGACAAGTTTCAGTCTTATCTACAGAACTAGCTTTGACGGTCACTCCAGGCTCAGTAATACCCTGCAAAGTTATCTTCTGTTTGTTCGATTTATAACCAGGCAGAGGATGAGAGATCTTCACTTCTGGAGGTTTAGTGTCGACAGTAATCAGCCAGCGCTCATCATAATCTTTAGCTGAGACAGAGAGTACATGCTTACCGTCGGCCAACTTAGGAGTTACCGCCCGAGAAGAGGTAGAGAACAGACTAGTCTTCAAGGGAATGTCCTGACCATCGATATTAAAAACAATCGGTGAAGAAGAGATCCCGTGGTAACTAACTTTCAAGTTTAATGTATTAGAAGAGAGCACTATCCCCTCAGAGTTATGTTCCTCACTATTGAGCAAAACTTTTTCATCTGCAGAAATAGAGTCGATAGCGAAATTTTTCACTTCATAAAAGTAAAACGAAACTCCCGCTACTAAGAGAACCAGAGATGAAATACCAGCAATTACAGGCCAGCTTTTTAAATTAAACATTTTTATCTTTTAAGAAATACAATCCTGAATAAACTTTGAGATCGATCTGTAATCCCTGAGCAACCTTTTCTTGCAACCACTCATCAATACTATCGATAGGAGCTAAGTGAACCTTGATCTTCTCGCTCTCATCCCCGCCTCCAGGGCCAACTTTTTTAACGTCAGAGACCCTATACAAAGTTATTACTTCAGAGGTTATTCCCGCCGAGGCTGGCCCTTCAGCTACCTTAATGAAGTTATCTCCAGCATAACCTGTCTCTTCCTCAAGTTCCCTCTTAGCGGCTTCCAAAAGTGTCTCCTCATGGAAGCCCTGTTTATCACCCACCAAACCAGCGGGGAACTCGATCACCCTGCCACCACAAGGCGGACGGTACTGCTCCACTAAAATTACATGTTTTTCCGTAGAGGCAATTATAGCCACAATCCCCGTGACAATGCGACTGCGCTCAGCATACTCCCAGCCGTTGCGGTCGATCATATTAATGTGCCGCCCAGCATAAACTACTTTTTTATTATCGTTATTATCCATAAACCGTCTAAATATCCTTAAAAATTTGCCACATTATAGTTCAAATGGTTAGCTTATGGCAATTGTTCTTAGTCACAAATTGCAAGAATTATACTTTTCTTCCAAATATCGATAACACTCTTCTTTTTCGTTCTCTATAGGTGGATCAAATGGCCTTTTTAACTTTTCAAGTTCTTGAAACGCTCTTTGTGAATCTGTAAGTGTGTTTTTATGAGCGTCTTCTTCTGTCAAATCAGAAATTGCATCCAAAATTAACTCCTTTGTAGTCATAAAAAGATCCTCACAAATCGACTTTTGTAGTTTATAAACACGCTCATAACAAAAGTCAATAGCAATCCACGACACACAAAAAAATAGCCTTAAACTCCCCCCAAAAAAAAATAACAATTTGCTATTTACTCTTAAAGGTTGAGAACATATATAGAGAATGTGCGTTATACACATATGTGTTATTTAAATACAGCATATTTGTCACTTCGTTCTGAACAGTAGTTTGGAGTGACAAGTACAGTTTAGGAGGTGTCAAACAGAAAGTGTCTGGTCTAAAAACTAGTCGGCGACTGTCTTGGTTCAAGGCGTTGTTGCTGGCTATGTTCTCTATGATTCTATCCA
>JAFSXH010000266.1 GCA_017444165.1 bacterium
GCTGGCAAGGGATAGGAGCACTTTCTGCGTTGATCTTTTGTGTGCTGTTGTTGACCATTTTTAGCAGTTCATTAATAAATATAAATAAATTAACTTACGAGCATAAAGTGGTCGTACTCTCAGCCATAACTAGTTTTTTTACAACATCTATCCTCATTATTCTCTCTGGAACCCAGAGACACACACGCTATCTTTTGCCCTCTCTTATCGCTATGCTACCGATAGTGGCCGTGTATCTATCTAACACCGTCTCTTTCAGGCGCAGGATATTTTCTTGCATATTTGTATCCTGTCTTATTTTGCAAAGCGTATCATTAAGTTTTGCTAACAATATTCCTCAGACAGATTACAAAGCGGCGGCTCAATGGTTGGAAAGATCTGGTTACACTCAAGGTATATCTTCCTTTCCCAATTCTGCTCCTATCACTGAATTTTCTAATGGCAAGATAGATATATATTCAATGATGGCCCGCGAGGATAGCGGTTGTTTGATTATGCGCAAAACCAATTGGGTACAGCGCAAATCCAAATTACAGCACGATCCTGCAGGAAAGATCTTTTTATTATTATCCGATAAAGAACGCACTAATGATAAAGCCCACATTTATGCTGATGATAAACATTTGGTGTATTCATACAGAGGATTAAATATATACGATTATCCCAGCTATAACGCCATGCTCAATAATATCCTCAACAAAAACATCTTGCCTAATGGCAATATTCTCTGCTCCAAAGAGGAGTTGAGTGGTTTTAATGTCACTCTTTTGCCAGGTAAATATTATCTGCAGATAGATTGTCAAGTAAAACAGGAAATTGAAGGGAAATTATCACTTTTCCAACTCGATACTATTAATTTTTCAATCAAAGATGGTCGAAATAAGATACCTGTAGAAGTTTGCGGAGGTGAGCCCATCTTAGTAGATATTTATCTGCAAAACGATACAATAAATAATGTGCTAGTAAAATCTATAAGTTTTTCTCAGTTCGATAATTGAGAGCAGGTTTTTTCTGCCTCCCTCAAAACTTCGTTAAATTAAATGTTTTGGAAAGGCAGTTTTTAGCATGGAGCAAAAAGATTCATCCTTCTGGAATACGACCAATAAAATTCTATTGGGATCAATAGCTTTACTCATTTTACTAGCCTCTGTTGCTGGTTTAGCCCACTTAGAGATGGCCTGTAGTATATTCCGCTGGTTAAGTTGTTTAGGCCTGATAATTTTTGCCTGTAGGCATAAAAACTTAACAACATGGATAATTGTAGCCATGTTAGTTGGTATAGAGCTGGGCTATTCTTTTCCCGCTTACGGAATGAAGATGCAGATCTTTAGTAAGATATTCCTAAAACTCATCAAAACTATCGTTGCTCCTCTGCTCTTCTCCACCCTGGTTGTAGGTATCGCCAGCCACTCCAATCTTAAAGAAGTTGGCCGCATGGGGTTAAAAGCGATAATATACTTTGAAATTGTAACTACCTTAGCCTTGATAGTTGGCCTTGTCAGTATAAACATCACTAAAGCTGGTGAGGGCATAAAAGTAGATCCAGCCACAGCTCAGCAGAGCATTAGTGCAGCCAAACCGCAGACTTTGGGACAAGTTATCCTACACGCCTTCCCCGAAAATATCGCCAAGTCAGTAGCTGAAAATGAAGTTTTACAGATAGTCGTCTTCAGTATCCTCTTCGGTATAGCTGTAGCTCAAGTGCCTATGGAGACGCGCCAACCGCTCCTCAATGTCATAAACTCTCTATCTGAAACAATGTTCAAATATACTGGTCTGGTGATGTACCTCGCACCTTTAGGCGTAGGAGGAGCCATAGCCAGTACCGTAGCAGGCATGGGCCTGGATATACTCTACAATCTGGCCTATTTAGTGGGAACCTTTTACGTAACGATAGCCATATTTATCTTGATAGTACTCGTTCCCGTCATGTTGATCTGCAGAATTAATCCCATCCGCTTCTTCAAAAGAGTATCTGAGCCAATAACTTTGGCTTTTGCTACTGCCTCTTCTGAATCTGCTCTTCCTTTAGCCATGGAAAAGATGGAGAGTTTCGGTGTTCCCCGCTATATAGTGGCTTTCGTTATGCCAATAGGTTACAGTTTCAACCTCGATGGAACTACGCTATATCTCTCTCTGGCTTCAATATTTGTGGCTCAAGCGGCGGGTATCGATCTGCCCATGTCTACACAGATCGCTATCTTGATAACCCTATTAATTACCAGTAAGGGTGTAGCTGGTGTCCCTCGTGCCTCCTTAGTTATACTCTTAGGTTCAGCCGCCAGTTTCAACCTCCCCGAATGGCCCATCATGGCTATATTGGGCGTAGACCAAATCATGGACATGTGCCGCACCTCTACCAATGTCTTGGGCAATTGTTTAGCCTCAGCCGTAGTAGCCAAATGGGAAGGTGTACTAGGCAAAGAGAAGGATGATCCTAAGCTAGAACCACTTCCTGTGTAAAATAAGTCTTACAAAGCAAAAATGTAAGAGCTTACAAGTACAGTCATAGACGAAGTTTGGCCTTTTGCGGTGAACCGACCACTTTTTAATTCGTAATTCATAATGCTTAATTCGTAATTGAAATTAATTAATTATTTCTTTCTAAATAATTACGCATTACGAATTAAGCATTACTAATTGTTAGCAACAACTTCAAGCACAACCTACTTATTTACCAACTTACTATGCTTAACTCCGTAAGCGAAGTAGAACACACTCACTGCTACCAGCCAGATTAAAAAACCGATCCAAGTCCTCATAGGCATTCCAAAGGCTAAATAGAGGCAGAACGCAATCGCAACTAAAGGCACATAAGGTACGAACGGAGTTTTAAAGGGCCTCTTGAGATCGGGACGCGTTTTGCGCAAGATGATAATACCCGCACAGACAAAGATAAAGATGGCCAAACATCCAATATTGCAAAGATCGATCATAAATCCAAGATCCATAAATCCCGCACAAACAGCCATTAAAACAGTGTTAAATACAGTAGCAAAATAAGGTGTGCGATATTGGGGATGAACATCCGCCAAACGCTCTGGCAAGAGTCCGTCGCGGCTCATGGTGTACAGTATTCTCGGAGTAGATAAGAGCAATACGAAAATAACTGCCGTCATCGCCACTAAAGCTCCAACAGATATGACTGTAGCGGCCCAATTGACATTCAACATTTGGAAGGCTGTGGCCATAGGCTGAGCTGTCCCTAAAGCCGTATAAGGAACCATACCAGTAACAACTATAGCCACTGATATATATAAAACGGTACAGATGACTAATGACCAGATCAAACCTAAAGGAAGGTTCCTTTCAGGATTTTCCGTCTCTTCTGCCACTGTAGCTATGGCCTCAAAACCGATATAAGCGAAAAATACGAAGGCCGCCCCACCTTGTATACCCGCAAATCCCCCAGGACAGAAGGGAGTCCAATTGCTGGGATCTACATAGAATGCCCCTACTACTAACAGGAAGAAGATAATACCCAACTTAGCTATGACCAAGAAAGTATTCCAATTGGCCGACTGATGCATTCCTTTCAACAGTATACCTATCATGGACAAGGTTATAATCACAGCGGGGAGATTCATAACCAAAGAAATACCCAAAATATGAGGAGCAGAGTCTATCACTTCAGAGGTAGCGTTAAAATAACTCGTCAAAAGATATGGTGGAATATTCAAACCTATCAATTCACAGAGTGAACTAAAGTACCCCGACCAAGAGATGGCTAAAGCTACGCTAGCCATCATATATTCTAACAACATATTCCAACCCATTATCCAGGCTGGATACTCACCAAAAACGATATAAGAGTAAGCGTAGGAACTGCCAGAAGTGGGAACCATAGCTGCAAATTCAGCGTAACATAGTGCGCATAAGATACATATTAAACCAACTACAGCAAAAGAGATAACAACAGCAGGCCCTGCTGGCGGATTTCCTCCAACACCAACAGCAGCCATTCCCGCCGTAACATAGATACCCGAACCTATACAGATACCAATTCCCATAGTTATTAGATCTTTAACCTTGAGAGAACGCTTTAAACTGCTCTTCCCCTCTTCTGAAGACTCACTCAAAAGCTCATCTAGCGTTTTCTTAAGAAAAAGACGCTTAAGAGAAAACATCTATTTAATCCAGTCCCTATAAAATGATATAGACAATTAAAATAATTAATATCGGCATAAAGAGCCGCCAAAATTCGTAACGACTTACTCCCAATTTGTAAGGTACGAAACCATCTTTACAAGAGATCCAGCCATGCGTAATGCGCCAATGGTTAGTACCAGGCTTACCCCTGCTATCTCCTACCACACCCTCATCATAGATGCGCACAAAACCAGGAAAAATAGCAAAAGGCTCATACCAGATACTCGCTCCCTGCAAAAATGAAGCTACCCGCTCACACCCCCATTCCTCCCAGGGAATTAAAGGTTCACCTGGAGAGACGTAACGGGCTCGCCGCAGGCCCTCTTTAAACTCTTGAGTCTTCTCTTGCGCTTTGCCTGCGGCCAAATCGCCCACTACTCGCAACATCAGACAAGAGGCCCCTGGCAAAACACAGTCGGCCAGCTCACTACAAGTAGTGTTAGGAGGGATATTGTAATCACCTTCAGCTAAGATTGGCCCCGTATCCTCACCAGCATCAACTCTATGAACGACATATTTGTTTTCTTTGCAGCCATCATAAAAGACCCACAGCCAGGGATTGGGTCCTCTATATTCTGGTAAAGAAGCCAAATGAAGATTGATAGTCCCTAATCTAGGAATTTCGAAAATATCTGGAGGCAAAATAATGGAAAAGTTGGAAATACAAATTATATCTGGCTTTAGATGTTTGATAAACCTCACCAGTTCATAATTGTACTCGCGACTGGCAGAAAAATAAGGACAACCATAATATTTAGCAAATTTTTCTAAATTGCCCACATTTTTACCAGCTTCAGCCCAACTAGCTATGAGTCCCTTCTTGATCTTACGCGGTTTAGAATGAACTATACCCACTATATCGTGTTCACTTGCCAAGATCTGCAAAGGCGTAGTCGAAAAGCGGCCATCCATACCAGCGAAGACTATACGCAGACGAGGAACACCGACATCGGAAACAAGTTCTCCATCTTCAGAATCAAGTTCCCCTGATTCAACAACTTCCGCTACTTCGCTAACTGAAAATTCCTCTGAGCTTTTCAGCCCACTTCCCAAAGATTCAGCAAAGTATTCAGCGAATAAATCAGCCTCTATTTTGGATGACATGAACACCAGCTTCTGCAGTCTTAGTTTGAATATTATCTAACATAGACTTACTGTCGCTATAATCTTTGCAAGAGACAACAACTAGGGCAACTTTAACACCTTCCATATTAGAGGCAACATTGTAAACCTTATTGGCAAAGCCTTGAGCTTTACTAATCTCCTTACCTGTCATCAAAACGGCTAGATCATCCTCACCTACCAGACCAGGAACATCATCTTCATCGAACATATAGGCTTGGATAAAGCCAGCCATATCCTTACGCAACTTCATGTAAGACTCTTGCCCTTTCGAGCGCAAAGCTTTTAGATTGGCGAAATGAACATAAACTAGAGAACTGTCCATACCCATCTCGCTATCTACGATGCTGATAAAACCTTCCTCTCCACAAAATTGAGTGTACTGATCGATACCGTCTTCATCCAAATCAGGAACCACTTTAAAATCGCCACCTTTAGAACCTCCAGAACGTGTAGGAGCTTCTAATTTTTTAGATGGAGCAACAATTTTGTTCTCAGAAGCCTCGCTCTTAGCGGCAATATTGATCTTACTGAAACCAGCTAACGGACTGTTGCGCGTAGAAGATGGAGCTTCCATAGGATCGGGGGCATACTTTCTGACAATAGGAGCCTCCTCATTTTTCGGCAGAGCGGCAACTGTAGCCTTAGTAGCCGCCACACCACCAGAACCGATACCGAGAGAAGCGGAAGACGATTTAGCTCTCCTCTTTATAACAACCTCATCTTCAGGTGTCTCTACTACTTGAACAGCAGAAACTTTAGTGGCATCACTGACATTTAAAGCCCTAGCAATACTATCTACCGATCCCATGCGCAGATCGCGGAAAGCGCGAGTCAAAATGGCACGTAACATTTTAGGATCATCTGAGTCATCAGGAAAGAGAGTCCAGGCCACAATACCGCTAGATAGTTCTTGACTCTCAGGCAACTTAACTTTACTAGCAGCATTCTGCAAAGACTTAGCTAAAACTATCCCCTCTTCAGCCGTGCGCTCAGGAGCAATCACACCAAAGACACCGTTATCGAGATGGCAGAGAATTATCCCCTCTTCATGAGCCAAACTAGCACGCAGAGTTGCTCCCATTTCGTAAAGAAAATCTTTTACGTAATCATCGCCTTTGTACTCTA
>JAFSXH010000267.1 GCA_017444165.1 bacterium
CAACAAGCAGAAGATCACCATCCAATCGCCTACTAACTTGTCGAGAGAAGAGGTCGATCACATGGTGAAAGAGGCGGCTATCTACGCTGAAGAAGATGGTCGTCGGCGCGAGGAGTCTACTATTCGCAACAAGGCCAATATTGAGATAGATACGGCTGAGCACACTATGCGCGATTTAGGTGATAAGATGACTCCAGAGCATCAGAGGTCCTTGCGTGACGCTATCGATAAGTTGCGTATGTCTATGCAGGCTTTTGATCTTCCCAAGATTTCATCTGACACTAAGGCCTTGCAAGATCAGTTGTTCTTGATATCTACGGACGCTTACTACGCATTAGAGACTGGTCGTGTAGGTGTCGGTGGGACTAGTGCTGGAGTTACAGCAGATGGTATTACTGCGGAAGTGGATGAAGAACCAGATGAGGAAGATCTCTTCGGTTGGTTCAATAAGGATCAGCAAGAGGAGTAATCCTTGAGTTTGAACTTTTAATGTCGGCATTTGGAGACGTACTGATAATGTTGTCTCCGTGCCGGCGTTGTTTTTTGAGGGGTTAATTTTTTTAGATGGCAGATAAAGATTTTTATGGTATTTTAGGTGTCAGTCACGATGCCAGCGAGCAGGATATAAAACAGGCCTATCGCCGTTTAGTGCGCAAATATCATCCAGATGTGGCTGAGGATAAAGAGAAGGCCCAAGAGGAGATGATCAAGGTCAACGAGGCTTATGGCGTTCTTTCCGATCCTGAAAAGAGAGCTTATTATGATCGCTTTGGCAGTGTTCCTGGAGCTGCTAGTTCTGGTGGAGATGGTTTTGGTGATTTTGGCGGTTTTAGTGGATTCTCCGACTTAGGCGACATTTTTGGCAGTTTCTTCAATATGGGGATGGGATCTGGTCGCCGTCAGGCCAGGCGCGGTCGCGATGTTGAATTGAGCGTAGATATATCTTTGCAAGAGGCCTATACAGGTTGCAAGAGGACTGTTGAATATACCATTAATGATCGCTGTCCTGCCTGTGATGGCAAGCGCACTACGGATAGTGACGGCATTGAGACTTGTCCTACCTGTAACGGTCGAGGAAGGACCCAGCGTCAAGTCAATATTGGTTTTGGTACTTTTGCACAGATTGTGGAGTGTCCCACCTGTTCCGGTACGGGTCAAAAGGTCTCTAAACCTTGTTCTAAATGCAACGGTAGCGGCCAGGTTAAGGTTAAGAAGAAGTACGAAGTCGATATTCAAGCAGGCATGGAGACGGGAAATGGTGTGCGCATTCCTGGACAGGGTGAAGCTGGTTTAGGCGGTGGACCCAATGGAGATGTTATCGTTTTTATTAATGTCAAAGATGATCCTCGCTTCAAGAGGGATGGCTCCAATTTAATCTATGTCAAGAAGTTGACCTTTACCGATGCGGCTCTGGGAACTGAGGTTGATATTGATCAGGTTGTGGGAGAGCCAGAGAAGCTGAAAATTCCTGCAGGTACACAGAGCGGCACTAAGTTTAGAATCCGCGGTAAGGGAATGCCCAGTCTGCGCAATGGGCAGTTTGGTGATCTCTACGTTATAGTTCAAGTTATGATACCAACTAAATTGAATAGTCAACAGAAGAAGATGTTGCAAGATTTTGCGGGTTTAGGCTCTCAAGAGGCCAAAGAGCCGAGCAAAGGTTTCTTCGAAAGGATTCATGATGCTATCTTCAACCGTTAATTTGCGTGGCCTAAAGTGGCTGGAATTAAAAATAAGTGGTTTTCCAGATTTAGAGGCGGAGCTGGATGTTTTTTTGAGCTCTTGTCAATTGGGTGGTTGGGTTGTTGAAGCCGAAGTTCCTCAGTTGCGTTGGTTAGCCTATTTGCCCTGTGAGTCAGATTGGGAAAGTCGTTTACAGTCTATAATCAGTGGAATAGAGAATTTAGGAGCAGAGTGCGTAGTCGGCAACAGCGTAGTAGATGAAGATTGGGCACACTGTTGGAAGAAGTTTTATCACGCCAAACGCTTTGGCAAGCATATAGTCGTCTGTCCCTCTTGGGAAGATTTTGTTGCTAAAAAGGATGATATTGTCATTACTTTAGATCCAGGTATGGCCTTTGGTACGGGGTATCATGCCAGTACTTCCATGTGTTTGGAGATGCTCGAAAATGTTTTCGCTGAAGGTGTTCCTCAAAGAGTTTTGGATGTAGGTACGGGGTCAGGTATCTTGGCTTTAGCGGCTAAGTTGTTGGGAGCTGAAGAGGTTGTAGCCTCTGATAGTGATCCTGTGGCTGTTAAAGTTTCTCAAGAGAATTTCCAGAACAACAATTTAAAAGAAGGCGTAAAGATCAGAGAGTATGTTGGTGTTCCCAGTGATGAAGGAAAGTTTCCTCTGGTCTGTGCCAATTTAGTAGCTAGTCTTTTATGCCGTTTGGCTCGTTCCCTCAGTGAATCTTTGGATGATGAGGGCAAGCTGATAGTTAGCGGTATAGTTCAGGAGCGAGCTGAGGATGTTATCGCTGAGTTTTCTGACTGTGAATTAAAGCTCATTGAACGTTTAGATGAAGATGAGTGGGTCTGTCTTTTGTTGAGTAAGTAAAATGCGTTTGACACGTATATACACGCCACAGAATTTAGCAAAAGAAGAAGAGTTTATTTTAAGTGGTGAGGGGGCAAATCATCTTTTGAAGTCTATGCGACTCGGCGTAGGGGACAAGTTCGTAACCTTTGATGGTTCAGGGGCAGAGTATCTGTCTCAAGTTGAGAGTATAGAAAAAAAGGCATCTTTGCGGGCCTCAATATTGAAAAGAACTTTTCCCCAGTGTGAGCTTTCTGTTTATGTGCGTATCTGTCTGGCTTGTGTCAAAGGTGAGCGTTTTGATTGGGCAGTGGAAAAACTGACGGAATTAGGAGTGAGTGAGATTGTTCCTATAGTCTCTCGTTATACTCAAGTTGAAGGATTGTCTGCCCATAAGTTGGAGCGTTGTCGGCGTTTGATAATAGAAGCAGCTCAACAGTGCGGGAGGGTGAAGTTGCCCTCTATTGAGCCTAGTTTATCTTTTCAAGAGGCCTTATTAAGCTATTCTAACAGAGGTGGTAAAATTATACTTTTTCAACCTCATAATCCACCTTTTACTCCTGATCCGAGCGTATTGGAGTATACCATCTTTATAGGTCCTGAAGGTGGCTTTAGTGAAGAAGAACTGAGTTTAGCCGCAGAACTTTGCCAATTTTGGGGCCTGGGGGAGTGTGTGTTGAGAGTTGAAACGGCGGCTCTAGTAGCTATGGCCAAATTTATTTAGTCCTTTTATCATTGACAAAGCTCTAGCTTATAAATATAATAACTCCCGTTCCGAGGGCGAATAGCTCAGTTGGCTAGAGCATCTGCGT
Source organism: bacterium (assembly GCA_017444165.1). Taxonomy (GTDB): domain Bacteria; phylum Vulcanimicrobiota; class Xenobia; order Xenobiales; family Xenobiaceae; genus RGIG3641. Next base: position 3,352 of record JAFSXH010000267.1, read on the forward strand.
CACATGCAGGGGGTCACAGGTTCAAGTCCTGTTCCGCCCACCAGAGATGGAATCGGAACCTGAATGGGTTAGTGTGGGGGAGTGGCCTAGTGGTTTAGGGCGCTGGCCTGTCACGCCGGAGGTCGCGGGTTCAAATCCCGTCTCTCTCGCCAATAACTCCTTGAGGGTGACCCATTCAGAACGTGCCGGGGTAGCTCAGTTGGTAGAGCATACGACTGAAAATTGTAGTGTCCCCAGTTCAATTCTGGGCCTCGGCACCAGCTAGTTTAGCTAGCAAAGAGTATTTTGGCATGGGGGAGTGGCCTAGTGGTTTAGGGCGCTGGCCTGTCACGCCGGAGGTCGCGGGTTCAAATCCCGTCTCTCTCGCCAATTAATACGAAAAGATGAGGGTGTTTGGTCATAGATCAAGCACTCTTTTCTTTTGTGTGCAGGAAGCGTTTTTATCCACAAAGAAGCTCTGACTACGGTTATCGATTTTTATGAGAGGAATCCTTTAGTGATGTCATCCAGTAGATATAATCAGACTAATGAGCATGCTCCTGTTGTTGAAGTTTTGCGTAGAATATTGAAAGAACATAATGAGCCTATTACTGTTGAGGATCTTACTACTCAGCTCATAGATGTTTGGGATGGAGAATTCCCTTTCAATCCTTACAATAACAGTTGTTTAGTCTATAAGTTGGCTGTAGGTGTACTCAATTGTCAAGAGTCGTACGATAATTTGGAAAATAAATCTCCAGTTTATATTGAGAGAGAACAACCTGACAGCGATCCTATAATGCTCAATAGCAGTCTTAAGTATGATATTTTAAACGAGCATGCCGCTGAGGTGGAGAAGATAAAGTTGATCTATCGCGATCCTTTTTCTTAAGATTAAGTTAATGAATTTTTAATAAAATGGTTATTTATTTTTAACGACTATTTTTATAAATGTTCACATTAGTGTCTATAATTTAGTGAGAACAGAGTTTGCTCGTTGGTAGGGTATAGTATCTTTTTTGATAGGAGTGCGGGTTTATTTATGGATAAATTTAAGGCTCTAGAGGCGGCTGTGAGCCAGATAGAAAAGGCCTTTGGTAAAGGTTCCATTATGAAATTAGGGGAGGCTGGAGCTCGCTTTGAAGTTTCCGTTATTCCAACGGGAGCTATGTCTTTAGATCTGGCCTTGGGTATAGGCGGAGTACCGCGTGGACGTGTCAGTGAAATATTTGGTCCTGAGTCTTCAGGTAAGACTACATTAGCCTTGCAGATCATTGCCCAGGCTCAGAAAGCTGGTGGTATAGCAGCATTTGTCGATGCTGAACACGCTTTGGATCCAGTCTATGCCCAAAATTTGGGTGTATGCATAGAAGATCTTTATGTCTCTCAGCCCGATACTGGCGAACAGGGGCTGGAGATCGTAGAGATGTTGGCTCGCTCCAATGCTGTCGATGTCGTTGTGGTTGACTCTATAGCAGCTATGGTTCCTAAGGCTGAAATAGAAGGCGATATGGGTGAATCTCACATGGGCTTGCAGGCTCGTTTGATGAGTCAGGCTTTGCGCAAGTTGACGGCTGTCATATCTAAGTCGCGTACAGCAGTTATATTTATTAACCAGATTCGTGAGAAGATTGGTGTCATGTTTGGCAATCCTGAGACTACTCCAGGTGGAAGAGCTATGAAGTTTTACGCTTCAGTTCGCATGGAGGTTCGCAAGCAGGATACTATTAAATCAGGTTCTGATAGTGTGGGCCATAGGGTCAAAGTTAAGATTGTCAAGAATAAATTGGCTCCCCCATTTAAGACGGCTGAGTTTGATATTCTCTTTGGGCGAGGTATCTCTCGTGAAGGTAGCCTGATCGATGTCGGTACGGAGAAGGGTATCATTAACAAGGCTGGTGCTTACTATTCGTATGGTGATATTCGTTTAGGTCAAGGGCGAGATAATACGAGGATATTCTTGGAGAACAATCCTGATATTGCCGATGAGATAGATAAGAAGATACGTGAAGCCATTGGAAGTTTCGAAGCTAACGAAGGTGGAGTAGCTGAGGACTCTGAAGACTAGAGGAGATTGTTGAACAGTGGCTCAATGGTCTAAGGAGCAGGAATCTACTTTTTGGAATCGCGCACTCTCTCTTTTGGAGATAAGGGAACACTCTCGTCAAGAGCTTAGTAAAAAATTGTTGGCGAGAGGTTGTCCCCGCAGTTTATCGAGTTTTTTAGTGGAACGGTGTGTGGAACACAATTTCATAAATGAAGAGCGTTACGCACTCCGCTTCGCTAAGTTGAAGATGGAATCTGGCTGGGGGGAGAGGCGCATACGTTGTGAACTTCGCAGACGGGGGTTGAGTGAGGAGCTGATCTCGAAGGTCTGTCTTCTCTTCGAGTTTGATGAGGTGAAAGATTCTCAAGAGGCTTTGGCTTTTGAATTGGCAGTTAAAAAGGCAAAACAGGGGCGAAATTTTGCTAGTGTCTGTCGTTTTTTAGCGGGTAGGGGGTTTCCTAGTGAAGTAGTTTTGGCTGCTGCTAAAAAGGCTTTTGCGGATGTTTGCCTGGAATGAGGAATCTATTCTTATGTTGACCGTTCTGGATCAGATTATGGTGTTAATAGCCAGTTTGCTCTTTTTAGCAATTGGCTGGTTTTGGGGCGTTCGTTTAGAGAATAAGCGTCAACAAGCTGCAAAGTTGTCGGCTGACGATATTTATAGAGAAGCAGAGAAGAGCGCAAAAGAGATAAAGATGAATGCTGAGAGGGAGGCGGATAATCTCAAGAAAGAGCGTGTTTTAGAGGCTAAAGAACAGATCCGAGAGCTAGAATTGGTGAGTAAAGCCAAGTTGGATGAGGAAAATTCTAAGTTACAGGCTAGAAGCAAGGATATTTCCGAGTCTGAGGAGTTGTTGAAGGCTAAGGAAAAGTTGTTTTATGAGCGTGAGGGGCAGATAAGGGAACAAGAGGAGCGTTTGCGTGTTGAGGAAGAGCGTCTCAACAATTGGGGAGCAGAATTGGAACAACGCACTAAGAGTGTACAAGATTCCGAGGAAGTTTTGCGTGAGTCGCTGGAGAGAGTAGCCAACTTTACTAGTGAAGAGGCGAAGCAGGAGATTTTTAAAAGGGTCGAGAGCGAAAATAGTCTTTTTTTGGCTCGTCGTATACGTCAAGCTGAAATTAAGGCCAAAGAAGAAGCTGATAGCAAAGCTAAATGTATAATTGCTACCTCTATTCAAAAATTTGCTTCGGATCAAGTAATTGAATCTACAGTGTCCACAGTGAAGTTGTTCTCTGAGGATATTAAGGGTAAGATAATCGGTCGTGATGGGCGCAATATTCGCTGTTTGGAAAAAGAGACAGGTGTTGATTTAACTATAGGAGGAGATACTTCAGAGGTAGTTCTTTCCTGTTACGATCCTGTACGTCGTGAAGTAGCTCGTGTTGCTTTGGAAGAGTTGATTGCTGATGGGCGCATAGATCAGAATAAGATTGAGGAAGTTGTAAAAAAATCGCGACACAAGATAGAAGAGTTAATAATAAGTAAAGGTTTAGATGCTTCTGTGGAAGCTGGAATAGCTGGCTTGAGTCAGGAGTTGATAAAATATCTAGGTTGTTTGCATTTTCGTACTTCCTATGGTCAGAATATGCTTCAGCACTCCTTAGAGGTGAGTTTTTTGGCTGCTAGTATGGCCGAAGAGTTACATGCTGATGTTCAAGTAGCCGCTCGGGCTGGGCTCTTACATGACATAGGCAAAGCCATCACTAAAGATATTGAGGGGCCACACGCTATTGTTGGAGCGCGTCTTTGTGAGGAGTATGGCGAGAATCCAGCAGTGGTTCACTGTGTAGAGGCTCACCACGAAGATGTTGAGCAGAGGAGTATAGAGGCGATGTTAGTGCAGGCCGCTGACGCTATATCGGCAGCTAGACCTGGAGCGCGCAGAGAAGATTCGGAGAATTATATCCATCGTTTGGAAAGTTTAGAGAAGATTGCTCGTGGCTTCGAAGGGGTGGAGCAGGCTTATGCTATTCAGGCTGGTCGTGAAATTAGGGTCTTTGTTAATCCTCATATTGTCAACGATTTTGAATCGGTAGTCTTGGCTAACAACATTGCCAAGAGTGTGGAAGAGAAGAGCCAATATCCTGGAGTTGTTCAAGTTACAGTCATACGTGAAAATAAGTGCACAGCTATGGCGCGTTAGCATAGTTTCGAGGAGGTGTTTTGTTATGAGAAAGTTCCTTCTAAGTTTATTGCTATCTCTGGTCCTGGCTAGTTCTTTGGCTCTAACTTGCTGGGCTGATGAGGTTGGAGCCGTGCAGTATTACAAACAAGCTCGCACCTACGTTGCTTCTAAACATTGGGATGAGGCAGCAAAATTGTTAGAAAGTGCTCTCAAGATTGATCCTGGATATGCCGATGCTCTGTACATGGCTGCTATCTGTTATATGTCTATGGAAGAGTATGACAAGGCTGTACCACTCTTGAAGAGATTGACCAGTTTGCGCCCTGAGTTTATCAATGGTTGGGGAATGTTGGCTAATGTTTATGTTGCTCAGAACAAACTGGATGAGGCTCGTAAAGCCGTAGGAGAGTTGAGCCGTGCGCCTGGCGGCGGCCCTGATTCGCGCTATATGTTGGGTGTTCTCAACTGGATTGAGGGCAAGATTCCTGAAGCTGAAAAGGAGTGGCGCGAGGCTATTCGTCTGCGTCCAGAAATGGCTAAGGCCCATTATAATTTAGGTATATTGCATAGAGTTAAAAATGATCGTGTGCGTTCTATGTCTTTTTTGACTGATGCCGTGCGTTTGGATAATGAAAATCCTCAATATCGCTACAGTTTGGCTGTTTTACAAATGGAGATGGGCAATAAGATCAATGGCAACTCCAATCTTGATCGTGTGCGCGCTCAAACAGATCGTCCCGATTTGGCTTCTCTGGCTTTAGCTTATCAGATGTTGAGTAATGATAAACCAGGCCCAGCTGAGAAAGCCGCTAAAAAGGCTATAGAGGAGAATAAAGAGCTAACTGATGCTTATATCGTGCGCGGTCGAGCTTTAGTTAGATTAGGTGATGATAAAGAAGCTAAGGCTATGTTCGAACAGGCTCTCAAATTGGATATGAACATACCTGAAGCTAAAAAAGTTTTAGCATCTATAGAGGAACGTGAAAAAGCACAGATTGAGAAAGCTAAAAAGGAACAAGTTGAAGAGTCTCAAGATAGTTGTGATCCTTTAGAGCAATTAGAACAACTTGAAAGCGAATCTGAAAATAATTGAAAAATTATCTCTTCTTTGCATTAGTAGTAGTTCTGTTTGTTTCGTTGTTGGGAGTGTTGGGCTGTACGAAGTTGGAGTCAGAGGATGGCCTCACCCATATAGAAGTTTGGACGATAGCTTTAAAACCCAAGTTTACGTCCTGCATGGAGGGGCTGTTTGCAAAATTTGAGGAGGACAATCCTGGCATAAAGATCGATTGGATAGATCTTCCTCAACAGAATATCGTTCAAAAGCTGATGGCTTCTATTGCTGGTGGGGTGGCTCCCGATCTTGTCAATCTCAACGCTAGTGAGGCCATATCTTTGGCGCAACGCCACAGTTTAGCGGCCATTTCTGATCTTGTCACTCCAGAGGAAGAGGGAGAGTATTTTCCTAATCTTTGGCAGGCGGCTAATTGTGAAGGCAAAGTTTATGCCTTTCCCTGGTACGTCTCTACCAGAGTTTTGATCTACAATCGCGATCTTTTGCAGAAGGCTGGTTGGCCTGTTGACAAACCTCCGCAAAGTCGCGTTGAGGCTGTAAGGTTGGCGGAGATTGTTCATAGGAGATCGCCCAATATTTACGGATTTTTTCCTGTAGTTCGTCTTTTGGATGATTGGCAGATGGAGGAATTGCCTGTCTACGATAAGCGCAGTGGTCTAGCTCTTTTTGCTGGTAAAGAGCAAGCTGAACTTTTGGGGTGGTATGCCGATCTTTATAGGCGAGAGATTATTCCTAAAGAGGTCTTGATTGAGGGCTACACTGGAGCTTTAGAACGTTATAAACAGGGGAATTTGGCTCTTTTGGAGGCAGGGCCGCAGTTGCTCTTGCAGATCAAAGCCGATGCGCCTGAAGTTTATAAAGTGACAGATGTAGCTAAATTGCCCTGGTCTTCCAAAGGTCTTTTACCCGCTTCTTTAATGAATTTTGTCATTCCTCAATCGAGCAAACATAAAGAGTTGGCCGTTAAGTTAGGTCTATTCTTAACTAGTTGGCAGAATCAACTAGCCTTTGCTAAAGAGGTTCCTTTGTTGACCTCAACCATAAAGAGTACGGAAGACAAGTTTTTTATTCAAGGCAGAGGTGAACCTTTGCAGGACAAGGCTATTCGCATATCGTTGCAACAGTTGCCTTATGCGAGAGATTTTTCTCTCAAACTGTCGCATAGTAAGGAGCTGGAACGTTTAATAAATCGAGGGGCTGAGAAGGCTATTTATGGTGAAGTTGAACCTTTGCCCGCTTTGCAAAGCACCGCTTTAGAATGGAATGAGATTGTTGGCAATGGAAGATAAAGAGAAAGTTTTAGAATCTGGGGATGCTAAAGTTACCATTGAGGATATGCGCCAGGCGGTGATCGCCTTTCGTGATGCCAGGGATTGGAAGCAATTTCATAACGCTAAGGATTTGATAATTGCTCTCAATGTTGAAGCGGCAGAGTTATTGGAGTTGTGCCTCTTTCGTACCAATGAGGAGATGGGAAGCAGAGAGCGTTTTGCTGAGGAGATGGCCGATGTGCTTTCTTACTTGTTGACTCTCTCCGATTGCTTAAATGTAGATCTTTCCAAAGCTTTGGCGGCTAAAATGAAAATTAACGCCAAACACTATCCAGTAGAGAAAGCTAAGGGGAGTAGGCTTAAGTATACAGAGCTGTAGACTATTGTAATTTTACTTTGTGTTCTTGTTTTATGTTTCAGTATCTGATGTGTTTTATTTTTTATCGCAATCCGCCAAAAGACTCCTTCCTCTTAGGTGGGAGATGAATGGCGGTGGTGAAAGGGGGTGAGCAAAACGTATCTAACGCAATCAAACGTCATCAGAGGTCTTTCTAAAGAAGAATATTCCATGTTGAGGGAGATGTGCCAGTATAGCAACAATCTCTACAATGTGGCTCTCTATAATATCAGACAATACTACTTCCAAGAGAAGAAATTTCTGAAATACGAGGAGAATTATCATGTCTGCAAGGAAAACGAGAATTACAGTCTGTTGCAGGCTGGCGTATCCCAGCAGACATTGAAGGTTGTTGA
>JAFSXH010000268.1 GCA_017444165.1 bacterium
AAGAGGCTTTAGAAGATATAAATAGCGGCTTTAATCGTATATATTTCAAAGATCTTCCCGTCTGCAATCCTGGAGAAATAAAGACAGACATGGATCTGCCCAGAGCTTTGCAGGGAGCTGAAGCCATTGTATTTGCTGTCCCCTCTTCCGTCACTCGCATTGTGGCCAATCAAGCTAAAGAGTATATCGATCCCAAGACAATTTTAATTAGTACAGCCAAAGGCCTGGAAAAAGATTCACTGTTGCGCATGTCCGAGGTCCTTTCCGAGACTATCGGCCGCTTAGAGCGTATCGCCGTCCTCTCAGGCCCATCCTTTGCGGCAGAAGTTCTGCGCGGCTTGCCTACAGCGGTAACTGTCGCCAGTCCAGTGCCCAGCACATCTACAAAAGTAGCTCAACTCTACCACTACAAGTATATGCGCGTCTACTCTTCTACCGATATTGTCGGCGTAGAGTTAGGCGGCGTTATAAAAAATGTTATCGCTCTGGCCGTAGGCATGACCGATGGTGCGGGTATGGGCAACAATGCGCGGGCCGCCCTCATAACTAGGGCTTTGATAGAGATGAAGCGCATAATTATGGCTATGGGAGGACGTGAAGCTACTGTTTCAGGATTGAGCGGCTTAGGAGATCTCCTTTTGACTTCCACTGGTGATCTCTCACGCAATCGCCAAGTTGGACTTATGCTCGGTCAAGGAAGATCCTTAGATGAAGTTATGAAAGACATGCAACAAGTGGCCGAAGGTGTCAAGAGTGCTTCTGGCTGTCTGCAATTAGCTCAGAATTTGGGAATAGAGACCCCTATAATCAAAGAGACCTGCCATATTCTCTCTGGCGAGCACAGTTTAAAGGAGGCTCTGCAGAACCTCCTCTCTCGCTCACAAAAATTTGAATGAACTCTAAGCAATATTTAAAATAGAGTCGTAAGTTCCCCAAACGTTCGGTTTGCGATAACAATTGGCGGGATCTTCAAACCAGGTCTCGCCATCTACGCGGAACTTATAACGATAGCGTCCAGGAGCGGGAGCGTCTATCTCTACCTTCCATAAACCATCAAAGATCTCTTGAAAGAAGATCTGGTTCGGAGTCCAGTAGTTGAAGTCGCCCATAAGCTCCACCTTTTTGGCCTGATCGTTGACAAAGACGAAACTCAGTTTACCTTCTGAAACTAGTGGCGGACGCAATTCGCAGATAATATCCTCGCGCCACGTCTCTCTAGCTTGTTCTACAGCATTGCTAGCGTTCACGACTCCACAGCCTTGAGCTAAGAGATCTTTGCCGTTGAGACGATCTGCCGTAGACATGAGAATCTGACGCACAGCTGCAGGTGAAAGCTGAGGATTGGCCTCTAACATCTGAGCCACGATAGAAGCAACTGTGGGAGCGGCAAAAGAGGTTCCATCTACGTGCTGGTAGTGGCGGCCTACGATCTTATCTTTTACGAGAATTTCATCCAAAAACTTACAAACTTCCTCGCGCGATTTAGAGTGGAGATCGTTAGGTATGCCCTCAATTTGTGGAGCCTCGTTGAGTAAATTCAATAAATGACCGCCTTTAGCCTGAGCGAGATCGTAACAATACTTAGCTCTCAAATACTCATTAGTACCTGGCAAGAGCGGAGCGGCTACCCAGGCGGCAGGAGCAATAACCTCAGGTTTGACGACGAGATCTAAAATAACCCCAAAACTGCTAGAATACAATTCCAACTCTTCAGGAGTGCAAGTGTTGCGCGTCACACAGCCGCCAACAGTCAAAACGGAGGGAGCATTAGCTGGAGGGCGGGGCAAAGTGCGATTGTTGCCAGCGGCGGCAATCACCAGAATACCATCAGAGACGAGATCTTCAGCGGCTTGCGATATTTCACAATTTAACAGTTTAGCGTCAAAATCGCTCCCTACAGATATGTTGAGAATGTTTATATTGTATTTAGAAGCGTTATTCTTAACCCAACGCAATCCCTCAAGAATAAGATCATCACAGATCATCCCCCCTCGACTGCACTTCAAAAGCACTATATTGGCCTCTGAAGCTAACCCCCTATAGTAACCATCAGATAAAGATCCATCACCACAAGCTACGACCGAGGTCATCATTCCATGCCAGTTCCAAGTGTGGCGACAATTTTTAGGATCGAGATTATTAAACTCTCCACTGAGATCGACATAGGCAACGATACGATCTCCTAAATCGGGATGGGGATAAAAACCTGAATCCAAAAAAGCTATAGTAACTCCCCTCCCTCTGTAATCGGCATTAGCCTGTAAACGATTGAGATTAGAAGGAACAGTGTACTTTTCAAAATCTACCAGTTTACTTTCGCAATCCTTAGCGTGCATAGACAACCTACCTAAAGAGAACTCCACTCTTCCACAAGGGAAACAAGCAGAGTCCTCTAGTTTAGATTTTAATTAATAAAAGAATTTAATCTTTAGCTAAATCTACAGGGGGGGGCTTCAGCCGTAACTTCAGCCTTGGCCTCTTCAGTCTTAACAGTTTTAACCTCTTCAACCTTGACCTCTTCAGAAGAAGTAACAGCCTCTCCAACGAGGTGTTCTGGAACTTCTTGAGCCTCCTTAGTGAGAGAGAGAGCCAAAAGGAGGAGAGATAAGATAAAGTAACCCATGAAGAACTGGTAAGGCACAGCCCTTAAGACATTATTTTCTAAGTTCCAGGGCAGATACATATTGCCGCTCGGTTCCACAGAGTGAATGATACCAAACAGCGACAATATCGCTAAAATCATCAAATAGATAGAGCTTTCTCGCAACTTTCTGTCGATCATTAGAGCAAAGAATGCACCCCAAAGCATAGCCGTAAAGATAAAACCATTACCCAAAGCTGGAATGACCAACTTTTCATCCAAGTAACGAGTCGGATTGGTCATCAAATCGTCGATCAGCTTTTCAAAGACACCAGGTTCGCTGTAATTGCCCTTAATAGCAATTACACGAGCGATGTTAGGAATAAAGGCTAAAGCTACAGCGGGATAATGCGCAGGAATACAGGCCACAAATGTCTGAGCAACCATTTCTATACCTACAAAACAGAGAATTGGAGCTAAAGCGGCTGTAGGTACAGCATCAACAATAAATTGAATGATTCCCAGTATACCACAGATACCTACAAATACACCAGTCAGAACAGTGTAACCAGCACGACACCCCATCTTTTTAAAAGAAGGTTGACCTATATAAGGAGTAGTCTGAGCCACACCACCACAGAAACCAGCTACGAAAGTGGAGAAAGCCTCAACCAAAAGGATCTCATGGGTCTTATACTCATCACCAGCCAAACGAGCACTTTCAGTGACATTAATACCACCCACAACGGTCAATATGGTGAAGGGGATAATTACGGGCAAATAATTGATAGCGTCTTTCAAACCGTTAATAAAGCTCACTGTCGGCCAAGGAAAACCTACATGGACGGAGAGGCTAGGCATTTGGAAGTCGAGACCGACTAGACCGAAAGCTCCGAATATGTAGTAAAGAATCGTACCCACAACTACAGAGATAAAGACACCAGGCATATTGTAAGGTAACTTGATACCAGCCACCATGTTGTAAAGAACAATACCCAAAGCGACCAAACCGACTAGAGGAGCACTCATAATCTCGATAATAGGTACGACACCCAAAAGGGCAATACCAACACCAGCCAGAGACCCCATCAAACCAGCTTGAGGTACAACTTTGCTGATCCAGTTGCCGAAGAAGGAGAAGAATGTCTTCATGAGACCACAGTAGATCATACAAGCCATACCCACATACCACGTCTGCATAGCGGCATCATGTGGAGACATACCCGCGTTTTTGTAACTAATAAAAGCTGGCCCCAAAACGGTGAAAGCAATACCGATAGTAGAAGGTGTATCTAAACCTAAAGGCATAGCCGTAACATTGCGTTTTTGACGCTTGGCCTGTACAAAAGCTAACCAGGTATAGATCAGATCGCCAACTAACACGCCAAAGGCCGTACCAGGAAAGATCTTACCGTAAACAATATCCCCAGGCATATCGAAGATATTTATCAAAATGAAGGCCAAGAAAGCCAACACGGTCACGTTATCAAACATGATCCCGAAGAAACCGTTTAGATCGCCAAAGGCAAACCAGCGGTACTGAAAATCGCGACTATCTGCGCTCGCACTAGCGTCACTCATACCCTAAGCCACACCTCTAGAAAAAATATCAAATGAGTTTTTGCGCTTTCCTTTCAATTCTTCAAAACCCTCTACTCTACAAGAACAGGGATTTTTTCATTCTTAAAGGAAACGTTTGGGGAAGTTAGTCATTTAAGGACAGAAAAAAGAAAGTTAGAGATAAAAAGAGATGAAGCGTATACTTACTTGTACTGCACTTTTGGCCGCTTTCGTAGTATTATCCATGTTTTACACCACTCCAGCCAACGCCCAGTTGATTCTAGCCTCAGGAACTTACAGAGTGGTAGAGATAGACGAAGGCAAAGAGCGCATTGGCATAGCCAAACTCGATGCTAATCCCAACGTCACTCAAAATTGGGTTTATATGAGATTGCAAACTAAAGTGACCAAGAGATTCTTCCAAGATGGTTGGCAGCGCGATGAAAAGATCGAACCTTCTGAAATATTCAGTGTTATAGAAAAGGGAGATGTAATAAAAGTCGACGGCGGACGCGATTGGAACGGCTCGATCACGGCTAAAAATATATTGATCCTTCCTGACAATGTCGATTGGAATCAGGAGAATTGAGCAAATGACAGAGCGCGATAAGATCTTAGCCTATACCGAAACTTACCGCCGCAAGACAGGCACTAATTTTAGTACCGTACCTGGAGTGAAAGAGGCAGTAATTGAAGGGTTGATCCACCATCTGGAGACTTTGAAGAAGCCGCTCTGTCCCTGTAATTTTTATCCCGATAAGAATAAAGAGATAGAGCACCGCCGCTGGTTATGTCCCTGTAACGAGATGCAGATCTACAAATATTGTCACTGTCTGCTCTATGTAGGTGAGAATAATCTGCCCATTACTGAACATCTACCCCAAGATCATGAGGGCCGTCTCTCTTACGGTCTGAATAAAGATCCTCATCCAGAATTAGGCAGGGATCTGCGCCACAAAACTGACGACGATCTGAGCGACTGGCACAAGTAGAGAAAGATGGAGCAAGTTAAGAAAAAAGTTCTGGTCGTATCGACCATAGATCTCACCCCTTATTGCTTCTTGCGTGCTAAATTTAGGGCGATGGTCACTGACGGTTACGAAGTAACTTTGGCTTGTAGTGTCCAAAAATTCCGCCGCGAATTGGAAGCCACGGGCATCAAAGTTGTAGATGTACCTATGAGTCGCTCGATTTCTCCCTGGCAAGATCTTCTTTCCCTATGGTCTCTGATCAAATTGATAAGGGAGATAGATCCAGACATCATCCACACCCACACTTCCAAAGCGGGTTTTTTGGGTCGTCTGGCTGGTTTTCTCTGTCGTGTTCCCTTGCGTGTTCACACGATCCACGAGTTGCCAGAAAATTCAGTCTCTAATCCACTCACAAAATTGATTTACCGCTATCTAGAGTGGTGGGCCGCCTGCCTCGCCCACCACCACTTTACAGTCTCTACCCCCAATTTTAAGCAGATAGTCAGCGAAGGGATCTGCCCTGCCTCTAAACTGTCCATTGTGCGCGAGGGCTGTATAGATCTGGAGAAATATAAACCAGTCTCTAGCCATGCAGAGCTGTGCGACAGATTGCACATTGATAAAGACTCCTTGATTATAGGCACTGTAGGCCGTTTAGAGAGAGCCAAGGGCCACGCCGATCTCATTGAATCGTTCAAACTGCTCTTGACTATGCTACCTCCAGAGCTGGCCCCTAAAGCTCACCTAGTTATCGTAGGTCAAGGGGCTCTTTATGAGGATTTGCAAAATTTAGTCTGTAAACTAGATCTGCAAGACAGAGTGACTTTGGTAGGTTGGGTGGATAATCTCTTAGAGTATTTAGGAAATTTTGACATATACGCTCTAGCCTCTCTCTACGAAGGTTTAGGAGTAGCCAATATGGAAGCCATGGCCATGAGGAGACCCGTAGTCTGCACTGGTGTGGGCGGAGTTATCGATGTTGTAGATGACGGTATTAATGGCCTCTTAGTTTCACCACACAACCCTGCTCAAATGGCCAACGCCCTCTACAGATTATGCACAGACAAAGAATTAGCTTCAAAGTTAGCCGAAGCGGGACGGGAAAAGATAGAGAGGGAATTTCAAGAAGAGCCCCAGGCCCAAAGGTTGCTGGAGCTCTACGCTAAACTATTAGAAACCTACCACCGTTAAAGCAAAGCCAGTATTGCCTCTTTAGGTCTAAAGCCAGTGGCTCTGTTAGTTTCTTGTCCATCTTTGAAGACCACGAGAGTGGGAATACTGGCTATGCCGAAGCGTCCCGCTAACTCCCCTTCCTCATCTACGTCAATCTTACCCACAACAATATCATCGCGCTCTTGAGCGATCTCCTCGACAAAAGGAGCGATCATTCTGCAAGGTCCGCACCAGGTTGCCCAAAAGTCGAGCAACACAGTCTTTTTGCTCTGTAAAACTTCCTGAGCAAAATTAGACTTAGTTACGTGAATTAAAGCCATTATTTTTACCTACCTTATTTGTTTATTACTGTTTTTAAATCAGCTCTTCTTTTATCAATTCGAGTTCTTTTAAGATCTCTCTAGCCATCTGTGGACGCTCATCAGGGTTATGACTTTGCATCTTCAAGCAGAGCTGATCTAAGCGCGGAGAAATTAGAGGATTGACTGCGGCGGGGCTAGCTGGCTCACGTGACATGATCTCATAACTTATAGAGTGGAAAGTATCTCCA
>JAFSXH010000269.1 GCA_017444165.1 bacterium
AATAATTATTAGTCTCTTGCGCGTAGAATTTGATTACCGCTTCCAGAGCTTCCGGACTTATATGATTCATCAGTGCCAAAGAGAGGAGGGCCTGACGCTTCAAAACATTTCTGGAGTTCTTATCTAATTTTGGATCAGCATTTTCTAATTTGTTGACCAAGAAGGCCATAACCCTTTCTTTAACCAAAGGATCTAAGCAATAGGGCCTCTCATTTCCAGCTAATGCTACCACTAAGGCCAACAACTGGTTGGCGTGTTTGCGATTGCTATGATAATTGTTTATCAGATGGATGGCCAAAGAGTCTAATTCATTATCTTCAATACCTAAAGCTTTACGGATTTCGGCTCTCTGTTCATCAGTGTAGGCCGCTTTAGTGTAATTGTCTAAAGTTCTAGTATAAGCCGCTCCAGAGCGATCTTCATTCAAAACTTTCAATAAGCCAGCTTGACCGCCGACTTGAATTCTGGCCAGATTGTTAGTATCCCAGTTAGGAGCGATGAATTCTGGATTATCTAGAGTTGAAGAGTAAGCATCCTGAGCTACGGCGATGAGCCTCTCATTGCCGTACCATTTAACCTTAGCTCCCATACCTTCACCGACAAAACGCAGAGGAACCATAGTGTTTCCAGAGATGATCTGTGCTGGAGCTAAGAGTGGGAGTTCTTGGCCGTTGACTGTAGCGGTGGGAGCATTTATTGTCAAACTTATACGGACATTTGGGCTGTCTGCTTCTGGAGTAGTAGTGGCGATGACCGTTTTAGTGGCGGCATCCCATTTTATTTTAGCCCCCAAAGCCTCAAATATAGCTCGCATAGGTACTAGAGTAGTGCCAGATTGTAAAACTGGAGCCTGATCTAAATAGAGAATTTTACCATTTACCTTAACACTGATAAAATCTTCAGGCAGTGATGCCATAGAGGGTAGGGCTACAGCACAGACGAGGGCGAGAACTGATGCACACTTAGTAAAGATATTCAATTTTTATGACCTCCGATATTTATGAAGATCACTATTTTACAAAAAATCTCCAAAACATCCTCAGAACAAAAAAAAACCACATTCTTGTATAAACAAGAATGCGGCAATACTTTGGCTGAGGCACTAGGATTCGAACCTAGAGAATGACGGATCCAAAGTCCGTTGCCTTACCGTTTGGCTATGCCTCAACAATGCGGTGCTATTATAGCTTTTTCATATACTCTTGGCAAGGGGCAGATGGCAACTATTTACCTACATGCTTTTAATACTATTGACTTTGTTCCTAAAAAGTGCTAGTATGCGCGAGCGGTTGAGAGACCTAACGATTTATATCGCGGGGTGGTAGCAGTTGGTAGCTCGTCGGGCTCATAACCCGGAGGTCGGAGGTTCAAGTCCTTCCCCCGCAACCATTTGTAGATAGAGATTGACTCCTGGAAAGGGGTCTTTTTTTTTTGAGGGGAGATTAAATGCCGTATGAGACTAAACAAAATTACTTACTTTTGTATTTTATTTTTGTGGGTTATGAGTGTGGCTTTAGCCAGAGAGGGAACGATAACTTGTATACTCGATGACCACGAGTTTAAATTACCTTTTGTTCTCATGGATGATAAGAAATTCATTGATAGCGATGATCTGCAAGTTCGCCAGATGATCTACAGGAATGGCAAAACTTTTAGTTGGTCTAACAGCGGAAATATTTTGATGGTCTTCTCTTCTGGTGAACAGCTCACTGTAACTGATGGAAGTGAACTGATCGAGCGCAATGGCAAAGAATCTGTACGAGCTGAGGGATCGATTAAGAGTCTCGATAATAAATTTTATATTCAACAAGAATTGTTCTTTCAACTATTAGATCTAGTCGCTAAAGATGTGGTCGATGGGGATAAAATTGAATTGTTACACAGATTGCCAGAACCTCAATTCGTTTTGAGTGATTTTGGGCCGCGGATTATTATTGATCTCAAAGGTAAGGTTAATTGGCAGGAAGTGTCGAGGAAAGACGATTCCTTTAAACTTGTTTTTAAAAACAGCCTTTGGGATGGTGAGAGTTCTAAACATCTGGAGGGTCATATCAATTTAACTGTAGAGTCGGGGAAAGACGATGAGGTTACTTTCACTTTCAATTTTCCTTTCAAGTGTCATCCTAAATTGCAAAATGCTCTCCAGCGTGAAGATGTGATTATTACCTGCACGTTGGACCGTTACAGGCAGAAGAATAATGAGGAAAGTGGTAATTTGTTAGAAGTCCTCTCTCAAGATGACGGCTGGCAATTAGAGGCAGATAAACACTTCGCTTATTATTGGCATTTTTGTCCAGATTGTCAGCTACTAACTCTGGATATTCCTCATCTAAATCAAAAATTGAACTTAGATGATCCGCGTGTAAATATCTCCAATTACTCTTATTCTGCACAGAACATTACTCGTTTAGAGTTCCGAATGGACAATTTTATTATTTCGGCGGATGAAAGAGAGCCTCTTCTCTCTGTTAAGATTGTCAGCGATGGAGAATTGCAAGAATTATCCTCTCGTGGACATACGGCAGGTTACGTGGTGAATGGAAAGTGTATAGTTATAGATCCTGGCCATGGAGGAGGGGACAGAGGTTGTCGCAGCAGACATTGGGGAACTTGCGAGAAGGAGATAACCTTAGATGTGGCTTTGCGGTTGGCAGAAATTTTGAAAAATGACGGCTGGGAGGTGGTCTTAACTAGGGAGACTGATCGTGATGTGAGTTGGTTAGGTTCGCCAGATAAAGTGGAGTTACAGTCCCGCTGTGATGTGGCTAACGATATTGAGGCTGATTATTTTGTAAGTCTACACTGCAATGCCAATGTATCTTCCCGACCTAATGGCAGTGTCATTTATTGGTATAAAGAAGATGATCTAGAGCTAGCCAATTGTTTGGAAGATGTCTTAGAAGAGATGGATTTTTATCAATGGGGTCTGATGCGTGAAGGTTTTTACATCCTGCGCCATACGGACATGCCAGCCGTGCTGGTAGAAATGGCCTTTTTGACTAATTATGAAGATGGCAAAGTTTTGTCTAGCAGTGATGGGAGACAGAAAATTGCAGAGATAATTGCCGAATCTTTGCGTGAATTACGAGATAAATAGAGACTTATAGTTAACTCACATTCTAATCAATTGCTAATCCAGCGAAAAGAGGAAGGTTTTTATTACGAGCGTACTTTTCAAGACATATTGAGATGTTTTCCATCTCGCAGAATATAAGGAAGGATTTTATATCGTGAAAAAGTTTCTATTTGCCGCGTTGTTAGTAGCTATGGCTACTGTGGCTTGTGCTCCTAAGACTGATAATGACCAGAAGCCTGTGGAGGCTCCTCCTGCAGCGACTGAGCAAAAAGCTGTTGAGGCTCCTGCCGAAGAGAAAGCTCCTGAGGCTGCTCCTGCCGAGGAGAAAGCTCCTGAGGCTACTGCTCCCGCTGAAGAGAAAGCTCCTGAAAAGGTTGCTCCCGCTGAAGAGAAAGCTCCTGAAGCCGTTGCTCCCGCTGAAGAGAAGGCTCCCGAAGCTGTTGCTCCCGCTGAAGAGAAGGCTCCCGAGGCCGCTGCTCCTCAACCCACTGAGGTAGAGGTTACTGAAAAGGATAAGTAACTAAAAATTAATTGATTGAGGGCAATTTTTTGTAATTTAATTGCCCTCTTTTTAAGTTTGAGAGAGAAGAGATTAAATGTCATTATTGTCGACTGTCCTAGCCTTTATAAGCAAGAAAATGGTTTTTATCTTGCTAGTGGTGGTGGCATTGATATTTTTCACAGTAGTGGTTCTGTTTCTTCTTTCTTTCATGACAGTTAAAAAGATAAATAGAGTATTTAATTATCTAATTGATTCTGGAGAGACAACTGAAGCACTTAAGTATTTTGATGAGTTGATAAAATTTGATCAAGATGCCCTTGATTACAACTCAACTCTAGTAGATATTACTATAAATTCTGGAAAACAAGACTATCTTAGACAGAATCTCCTTGAGCAAGTTTGCCAACTGTATGACAAATACGAGATCCGTTCAGATTTTACTGATCTATTGCGAACTGGTAATCTCAAGCAAAATAACGTAGAGGAGCTCATGCAGCTGAGATTCGTTTTTGATAAATCCATTCAGAGGGCTCTGGGTTTTCTTGATCGCGATTGGCGAAAATATTACGTACTTAGTCAAATATTTGAAGATCTCGATATTTGTCTGGCTATTTATTTAAATGGTTTGGCTCTAAAATTTATACCATGTGGACATGCATATTTACAATCTAAATTAGATCTGTTGATAAAATTGGCTAGAAAATACGCAAAAGCTGGTTCTCTAAAGCAATCTTTGGTCTATTACAAGTATATTTTTAATGTTATCCAATTTCATCCTTTGCCGATAAATAGACTTTTAGAGATAAACCTGGAACTTTTTAGTATTGCTGACAAGACGGATGATTCGGCTCAAATAGCTCCCATATTATTGAGTTCTCCCCAGTATTATCAATATACGCTGTCTGCTTTGCCTTTAGTAAATTATGCTTGTATAAGGGCGCGTGAATTTGAAAAAAATTTGCTTTACATTGAGCAGATGGGCAAGCATATTAAAATTCCTGAGTGGTTGAGCAATATCTTACGTTTACAAGGTTCTGTTATAAAATTCCTTATAGACAATAGAAAAGAAGAGAACATTTTAGAATCTAGCTGTCTAAATTTACTCCTCAACGAGATTGAAAATACGGCCAATCAGAACGATCAGATTAAATTAGTTCAATTGATGGTTGCTGATACTTTTTTGGCTTTAGGTTCATCATCTAAGGCTATTTTGTACTTAGAGCGCGCTCAAAGGTTGACGCTACAGCCCCTCATAAGTGAAAACAAGAATTTGGCAGATTTTGATCCTGATATTTTAAAACAGTTTTTAGAATTTACTAAACTTTCTGCTCGTTTAAACCTTTCTGCCTATAATAGTGAAGAAGAGGCTCTGTTTGATCTGTACGTCAAAGAAGAGCGTTATCGAGAAGCTCAAAAGATTGCTGAACGGGCTTTGAAGAAGTATTCATTTTATAATTTAGAATTTGTCAATTGGCAGATAAAAATGGCTAAATTGCAATCTATTCAAGGTTTGAAGGATAAAGATAAGGATTTGTACGAGTATTCTTATGAACTTTTAGAAGAGAAGATAGCTCATTTTAATCATTTTGATCCCAAAATGATTAATAGCGGTACGCTTCCTTTGGATCCTGAGAGTTGTCAGGGGCCTTGTGAATATTATGTATATTTATCTCAGATTTTGCAGTGTACTAATTTGTCTGCAGAAAACGATAAATTGGGTGAACTCTATGACATGTTGCAAAAGATATGTGCAACAGAATCAAGTAACGTCATCCTATTGCGTGAATTGATAAAATTGTCTAGCCTCTTCGAAGAGGATGAGAAATCAGCAAAGTATATGACTATGCTCGGAGAGATTGCAACTAACGTTTACGATTTACAATTGTGCCGATAAAAAGGAACAGAAGTATACCTAAACCTACTAAGGATACGTAGGCTCCGTATTTGAAAGAGTTGGGGAAGAAGTATATTTTTATTTTGTGCTGGCCTGGAGTAATTTTGCAGGCCATAAAGCAGAAATTGGCTCTGTAAATTTTCTGTGACTGTCCGTCTATTTCCGCATTCCAGCCTCGACAAAAATTTTCTGGAAAGTATAAAATTCTCTCACTATTCGTCTTTGTCTCGACCTCAATTTCACATGGTGTATTTTTTACAATTTGACAATACTCTTGGTCACTCAGGGGAGCATTAGTTGAGTAATCAGATTTATCTCCCTGCAATATACAGCGTTCATTAATTATGTCTTGATAAAATGTTTGTATAAAATCGGTGCAGCCTATCTCTTCAGTTATCTCTTTGAAGTTAGGCAGTAAGTATATACGTGGGCGTGAGGGGCCTAACTTGTAGATATTGAGTTCGGTCGGCAGATCGGGCAGTTGCTCTCTGGCAA
This sequence comes from bacterium, assembly GCA_017444165.1. Lineage (GTDB taxonomy): Bacteria > Vulcanimicrobiota > Xenobia > Xenobiales > Xenobiaceae > RGIG3641. The sequence continues at coordinate 5,968 of JAFSXH010000269.1, forward strand.
TTAAGGGCAATTCCTTACCGTTGGTGTCGAGCCATTTGTGCAGAGAGAGTAAGCAGTCCACATTTTGCATATCGTAGAGAAAAGTAGCTTCCGGTTTTAGAACATTTGGTTGAGTGTAATTTGATTTCGCTTTGGGAAGCATGTTTTGCAGGAGGGTTTGCAGGTTAAAGTAGGGGAGCGTACTTATTCCACCTTCCCAAATGGTATGACTGCCTTGATTGGCAATATCCCAAAAGACACATGAATCTAGAGTCAAGCAGTGCAAAAGGGAAGTTACCCTGGCGGGAACTTTCGACCAACCTTGTGTTTGCACTAAGTATGTCCAATCAAAGGCCAGATCTGGAGTGGCTACTCGAGTGCTCGAAGACAGTAACGATGCTGCTTGAGGAGTATTTGACAAGACGGATGACGGCAGATAAGTGACATACTTATTCGTTGACCAATAAAAATTGGCAAATATTATACCTATTATTAATATTGGCAGATATTTGTGAGTGTTTAATTTTTGTAGCAAATTTTGTAAGCCTAAACCGAATAATATTGAGATAGAGCAGGAAAAGGCGAGTAAAAATCTAGCGGGAAATCTGAAGAGATCGACCCCTGGAATGAATTTCCATAATAACCAATAAATTTGCCCTTTAGGTCCCATTGCCAACAATAGAAATATACAACTCAAGGCGGTTATGTGTTTGAGCTCTTGGCGTTCATTTTTATAAAAAGCCAGAGGAATAACAAAGAGCGGCACAAGGCCGATATAGGCCATGTATTCCCAGAATACTCCAAATTCTTGAATGTTTATATGAGTTTGATTTGGAGTTGTATAAGCAGGATTCTCAAAAAAGAAAGGGTTTATAAGTGTGAGTAAATGTGAAGGTGAGAAGGGATACTTGCTAAGTCGTTCATAACTCTCCGCTTGACTGCGATTAGATTGCTGAATTAAATCATAAGTAGGCCAAAGTTGGATACAACATAATGTTAAACTGAATATTACGCTGATTGACAAAATTATTACAGATCTTTTGATGACTGTCCAATTTTGGCCAATTAGCAGAGTTGCAAGATAGAAGACAGAGGCGATACCGCAAAAATAGGCCATGTGAGGATGGCCCGCCAAAATTTGCAAGGTCCAGATTAGAGAGAGGTACAAGATTAAAAGAGTAAGTTTCCTTTTATCCTTTTCAGCTATAATTAATTTTATTATAGACCAAGCGGCGGGCAGCCAGATGGCCACTTGAATCATGTTGAGGTGTTTTAGTCTGAAGACCAAGATGGGAGAAAAGGCAAATGTCAGAGCGGCGGCGGTGCTAGGAAAACGCTCTAGTTTGTAGGTTCTAGCCAACCAATACATATTCAGAGCTCCCAGGGCTAAAGTGGTAATTATGCTTAAATTAGAAGCCCAGGGTACGGAGAAGAGGCAAAAGAAAGGTAAAGTTGTAGGATAAAATACACCTGCTTGTCCTTCGGATAAAATGGGCATTCCATTAGCTAAAAGCGGTGTCCACAATGGCCATTGGCCTTCCTTTACTGATTGGGAGGCTAGAAAGCGCAAAGGCAAATTTAAATCGAGAAGATCTGAACCTGTAAAATCGCCTGCGTATATGAAATTGTTCCCTTTGAGGACTGGAGCGAAGAGCAAGAAAGACAGGAAGAGGAAGAGGAAAAATTGACCTATGTACTCGATAAGGGTAGATTTGTGTCTATCAAACATGTTTCTAGAAATTTCTAGGTTGAGAGTTCCAGGGTTGAGTGTCTGAAGATACGGGGAGGGTCGGTATAGTGTTGTACTCTTGGGTATCCAGGCCCATAGCTTCGGGATCTATGTTCATGCGGTTTATAGGTTCTGGAGTACTGCCTGGAGTCATAATGGGATGGCTGGGACCCTCGAAAGTCAAGTTTATATCACCTAAAGTAACCACATCGCCATCTACCAAGACTACCTCACCATTGATGCGTTGGCCGTTGACGAATGTTCCATTGGCACTATCTAAGTCGCGCAATAGCCAACACTCAGAATCGCGGATCACTTCAGCATGGCGGCGTGAGATAGATTCGTTACAGAGTAAAATATCGCAATTTATGTCGCGTCCAATGACTACTTGAGTCTTGTTGACGGGGAAGGGTGAACGTGCCGCTATTCCTGCGGGTTTCAACCAGGCCCATTGTTGATCTTGTTGTTGAGCTTCTAGTTGTTCATTGGCCAGTTTAGTAAATTTGTCGAGAATAAAATAGACTGTTACTGTAGAAATTGCGGCAATGATACCCGATATTAAAAATATTACGGCAAATTTGTGTGGCAACTTCATCACGTTTATAATGTCTGGAGCAATCAGTAACCCCAGGCTCAACGATATTAAAAAAGTTACTATACAATAGATAATATTTTTAAAATTCATAAATAAGAACTCACTCCTGTGTGAAAGGAAAAGTTTGACAAGCTATAGGTTATATTTCGGGAGAATAACTAGCTAAAGCTCCTCTGAGATTTCCAGAAATACCCTTCTGTTTGAGAGCAACTCTCATTAAGGAATCGTAAATTTGTAAAATCTTTTGCGTCTGGAAAAAAGTTAAATTGTGACTGTCGTACACTATACCGCTAGAGAGCAAATCTTGAGCTAACAGGTGAGGATGGAGAGGAGAGAGGAGTGTCCAAGCTTCTGAAGACTTCGTCTTTTGTAAATGTTTACAAGATTGAGAGTTCAAAAGATCGTTATAAGTAGGGAAGAGAGCTATTAAGTTTATGTTAGGAGCTCCTTGGAATTTTTTTAACTCTTCTTCTCGAAGAGAACTTCCTTCTATAAACCAATAACCTGAGAGATTCTTGCTGAGATCATTCAGAGATTTTTGAATAACATCATAACCGCTGGCCTTCAAATCAGCGTATATTTCCTTATCGGCGGTATAAAATTTACCCTTGAGATTCTTCTCCTTTATAGTTGTGGTTAGGGGAGATATATAGCTTTCTTTCTTGTCTGGTGAAAGAACCACGGGAGTAATATTGGCTTCACAATCCTGGTTGTCCAGCGTACTTATAATGTTGGGAGCATTAAAACCATTGTAATTATCATTTTGTCTACAATTGAGCGGCTCTTTCAAAAGGGGAAGAATTTTTGAAAAATCATCATTAGCAAAAATATGGACGCAGAGCAGAGATTCGTTTAGACCACCTTGACGACGTATCTGTTTTTGTGCCCAGTATGTTCCTAATTCGGCGATATTGAGATCTTCTTTATTTACGACTAGATCTAACAAGGCAGGTCTGGAACCAGCCAAAATATTTTCATACATGATCTTCGCTTCTAGATTATCTCTGTTTCGTTCAATAGTTTTAAGTAATTCTCGGCGTACGAAAGATCTATCGGGAACATATTTATAAATTGTCCGTATGTCTTGAGAATCTAATCTATAATTGCCCTGTAAGACAGCTTGAATATTGTAAATAGGGCTATAGACACTGAGAGATCTGGATGAGTTATTCTCTAACACGAATTGTGGCAGGCTCAGCGGATACATGTTACTAGATATTAAGACCGAAGTAGCAATTACAGTAAGGCAGATCAGATAAAAGACAAATTTACAAAACTTGCCAAACTTACTGCTCTTGGGAGGAATAGGGGTTATGATCGGTTTAGAAGCACTTTGTGGAGGTACAGAAATTGGGCTGTTTGTATTTGTATTCAGCTTATGAGAATTTACTGGTATAGAACTAGAAGTATTTATGGCTCTAGTGGGTGGTAAATTTGCCGAATTTGATGTAGTTTGATTTGAGGTGTTATTGGAAGTTTGAGTGGGGGGATTAGGGGTAGGGGTTGGTGTACTAGGGGCGGGAGAAGGAGTTGGATTCGATGTAGGCACGATCAAATTGGGAGTCGTGCGACCGCGCAGACCATCACCTCGTTTGACAGACAAGAAACCTCTGAGAGCATTTTTTAGCTCCAGCATACTCTGATATCTCTCTTCGGGAACCAGTTTTACAGCTTTTTCGACTATATCGGCCAATTCAGGAGATACAGCTGGATTAACAGAGGAAATTTTCGGTATAACGAAAGGATTGGGAGAGAGCGTAGGATCCTTGCCCGTCAAAGCGTGGTGCATAGTCATACCTAAGGCAAATATATCCGAACGCTGATCGGTACTGCCATTGTACTGTTCTGGTGGAGCGTAACCTGGAGAACCTATGCGCATAGTATCGCCGCGCTTGTTGCGATCAAATACTCTAGCTATGCCGAAATCTATGAGTTTAACCGTTCCCTGGACTATGATAATATTGCTCGGTTTGACATCGCGAAATATTATGGGGTCTGGCTTTTGGCAGTGGAGATAGTACAGAACGGTTGCACACTGCATTCCCCAATCGGCCACATCTAACTCAGGAAGAGGTCCGTTGTTCTTTTCGAGTAATTTGCCTAAATCTTGGCCATTGATGTACTCCATAGCTAAGTAGTAATGGCCTTGATATTGAAAATACTCGTTGATAGTAGGCAGATTGGGATGAGAGAGGGAGGAGAGCATGCGGGCTTCACGCTCAAAATGCTGAAGAGCATTAGCTTGTTCTTGGGGATCGGCGTAGCTAGCCGTAAACTCCTTTATGGCCCAGATCTTACCGAAGAGATGCGTATCTTGGCAGAGGTATATATTGCTCATGCCTCCTTGACCTAAGAGGCGAATCACTTTGTAATGTGTGCCTATAACAGTACCTGGAGTGTGCAAAATTATTTATCCTCTCACCTTAAAAATATCTGATAAGCCGCAAAGAGCGAACCGCCGAGTACGAATAACATTATAACTGTCATTAACCACAGCCAACTGGGGGGTCCACTTAGATCTCTATCCATGTAGGCAGGTTTATTTTTGATCCCTGCCTTTTTAGCAGCCGTTTGGTAAGATTTTATCAAGCCATTGCGCAGATCGGCTAGACTGGCGTAGCGATCTCTAGGATCGGGGCGTATAGCCTTTTCGATAGTGGCTTTGGTGGGAGTAGAGAGACCTTGGCGTACATTTTCCAAAGGCGGAAGTCTAAAAGTAGAAGTAGCTGGATTTAGACCACTAAAGAGGTGATAGAGTAAAGCCCCTACCATGTAAACTGTCATTTTTGACTCGGTGGTAGGCGTGCCAGTGAAGAACTCTGGCGGAGCGTAACCGTGATCTTCAATGTAGTCGTTAAATAATCGATCCACTGTGGGGAAACCGACATTCAACATACTCAATTTGCCATCATCGCGCATGACCAGGTTACTCAATTTTATGCGGTTGTTAATACTGACTGTTTGCAAAAAATTCTTTGTCTGCAGGTAGTCTATAAAATCGCACAACTGGATACCTACACTGAGAATTTCAGGTTCAGGAAGTACCCGTTCGGTGGTCAGACGGTAGGCCAGATCCTTGCCTGGCATATACTCGCGCAATATACAAAAGTTGCGAGCCATAGGAAAAAACTCTGCCATCCTCGGCATACAGGTATGCTCTAAGCTATTGAGCCTCGCTCCCTCGTTCTTCAAGTACTGGATAGCCATAGCGCACTCTCTGTCGCTGAAGTACGATAGATTTATCTCTTTAAGAACCCAATACTTGCCCTGTATATGGGTGTCATAGGCAATATAAGTAGTGCTGTACATAGTCTGAGCCAAATAACTATGCACGCAGTATCTATTATTCAGAACTTGTCCAACCTGAAGAACAGACGGCAACACTACCTACTCCTTTTTCCTATACTGCTAAAACAGCTCTTGCGTATCCGCCCTCGGTTCTTGTTTTATCTGCGCTAACCTTCAAATATTTGTGTAGAGGTAATGACTCTATAACGCAGAAAACGCAGGGCCAATATTTTAATAACTTTAGGTGTTTTAGTTCATATGGCGGAATCTGCTGATCTTATTATTCAAGCTAAGGGACTGACAAAAAAGTTCGGAAAGCGAATAGCTGTAAACGACATATCTTTCTCGGTACAAAAGGGGGAAATACTCGGATTCTTAGGACCGAATGCCGCAGGTAAGACTACTACTATGAAGATGTTGACCTGCTTCTATCCACCTACTGAAGGTACAGCTATAGTTAATGGTTATGATGTTGTCTCCGATAGTTACGGAGTTCGCCGTTCGATAGGCTACATGCCTGAGAATGTGCCTTTGTATGTAGATATGACCGTGGAAGAGTATCTTTATTTTGTGGCTAAGGCTAAAAGTATACCTCCTGCGGATATTAAAGGGGCCATCTCTAAGGCTCTGGAACGCTGCAATTTGACTAATGTCAGTAATCAGTTGATAGCTACTATATCGAGAGGCTATAAACAACGTGTAGGTTTAGCTCAAGCGATTATTAATGATCCTCCAGTGTTGATCTTAGATGAACCTTCTGTAGGTTTAGATCCCGCTCAGATCAAAGATTTTCGCGAATTGATCGTAGAGCTGGGCAAGAGTTCAACGGTTATTTTATCTACCCATATTCTCTCTGAAGCCCAATTGATCTGTGGGCGAGTCTGTATTTTGGATCACGGATCGATAATTGCTGTTGATACTCCTAGTAATCTTTCAGACAGATTGCAAAAATCAACGGCTTTGAGTGTGCAACTGCTCGCTTCAGAAACCGATAAAGTTGTCGAAGATTTGAAAAAATTGGAGGGTGTCTCTGGTGTTGAGGAGGTTAAGAGGGAGTCACTCAGTGGCTGTGAGCATCCTTTGTTGAGTTTTAAAGTTGAAATTGCCAAAACAGATCTCCTTGTGCGTAAGGCTATAAACGTTTTGGCTGTGGAAAAGGATTGGACTCTTTACAGCATGCAGGCGGATCGTCTCTCTTTGGAAGATGTCTTTATCAACCTTGTGAAAGAACATGAGGAAGAGATCTCTGAAGAGTCAACCTCGGAAGCAGAGATAGATTTGCAAAAAGAGACTGAAGGGGAAGGTTAAGTTAATGGGTGCTATTTTTTATCGGGAGATTAAGGCCTATTTTAGCTCATTGTTGGCCTGGTCGTTAGTGGCCGCCTTCTTGGTTGTCATAGGCATGTTTATGTGTATCGGTATAGCTTATTATGCCGATATTTCCGCTAGTTCCATGCAGGGTGGAGCTCCTTGTAATATTAATACAGTGTTAATTCCTGGTGTAGTGCAGAGCATAGCTTACATATTTATGTTCTTTGCTCCATTGTTGACTATGCGATCTTTCTCTGAGGATAAGAGCAGAGGCACGTTAGATCTCCTTTTCACTTACCCCATCTCTGATTGGGAGATAGTCTTAGGCAAGTTCTTTGCTGTTCTCATGGTAGTGATTATGATGTTGGCCTTCTCCAGTCTAGGTCTGCTCTTTGTGGGGACCTATTGTACCATAGAATGGCCAGTGATTTTATGTGGCTATTTGGGTATCTTTTTAATGTGTGCCTCTTTGACGGCCATGGGAGTCTTTGCTTCGAGTCTTTCTTCAAGTCAATTGATTTCTGCGTCGATGAGTTACGGCTTGACCTTTGTATTGTGGCTATTGACTTACTATGACCAGAAGGAAAGTCATACGGGGTTAGTGTTTGGTAAACTCTCCGTTTTAAGCCATATGGAGTACTTGTCTAAGGGAGTTTTCAATAGTCAAGATGTATGTTATTACATCGCTTTGACCTTTTTCTTCTTATATTTAACTGTACGTTTCTTAGAGAGCCGCAAGTGGAAGGGTTAATCAATGGCTAACGATAATCAAGATAAAAAGTCACAAGAGTTGGAAAAAGATCTTAAAAAAGAGAATGAAGATCTCAAAGTAGAGGAATCTAAATCCCAAGTTGAGCGCGACAATTATAAGTTGGCTATGGCTGTCCAAGGTTTAGGAGCTGTCTGTTTAGCTGTAGTTGCTCTTTTGTTAGTTTTGATGATCTCTACCAATAATGTTTACAAATATGATTTTACTGAACAAAAACGTTTTACGCTAGCTCCGTTCAGTGTCAAGGCAGTAGAAAATTTAAACGAACCTGTTCATTTTACTTATTTTCTTTCCGACAGTGATAACGAAGGTCGCCACAAAGTCGATGAGGTAATGGAAGGTTACGTCAATGTTGATAAAAACAAGATCACTTACGAATTTATCGATCCTCGTAAAAACCCCACTAAAGCTAAGGAGATGGATATTAAAATCGTTGGTGACGTAGTTGTTACTAAGGGTAAAAAGAAAGAGAAACTTTACGATATTAGTGAAGAGGGCGTAACTAGTGTTCTGATCTCTTTAGCTAACGACAAGAAGAGCAAAATTCACTTTTTGACTGGTCACGGTGAGCGCGGGGCTGGCCAGGAAGTAGTTTCTATCTCCAAATTAAAAAAGGCTCTTATTTCTGAGGGTTATCAATTGGAGGAGCTGGTATTGAGCCGCAAGGATGAAATTCCCGCTGATGTGGCCAATATTGCCATAATCGCCCCTCAGGTAGCTCTGACTGATAAAGAAAAGGGTGTTTTGGATAAGTGGTTAGACAAGGGTGGAAATATCTTTTTAGCCTTGGATATGGACACTGGAGACAATTACAAATGGCTTTTAGAGAAGTTTAATTTGAACTCTCCCGAAGAGATTGTTCTCGACATTAAGTCTGCCCAGGCTGGAGTTGAACCAGTTTTTGTTTACACTAATAATTACGATCAAGGCTGTTCAATAACTAAGGGCTTAGTCTTACCTACTTGTTACAAGACTACTCGCTATATAAAGGTTATCAATAAACCTACTAAGTTAAATTTGGAACACACAGCTATAGTTACGACTGATAAGAAGTGTATAGCTGTCAAATTGAAAGATCTTCAAAATTCAGCCTCTTCTGATAATTTAGTTCCCACTGTTCAGGGTGAAAATATTCCTTTGGTGAGGATCGTAGAGAGAGAGATCGGCAAGACTCAGGCTGAATTGAAAGAGGATGAAAAGTTGTCCAAAGAGGGTGTCGAGACCAAGAGTAAGGCGAAGAAATGTCATGCCATCTTTGCTGGCGATGCTGATTTCTTGTCTAACGAACTCTTCGATGCCAATCAATTTGCCAATAAAGATGTAGTCTTGAATATGTTCGGTTGGCTCGGTGGTGAGGAGACCAATTTTGAGATTCGCGCTAAGAATACTTCGAGTGAACCTTTGATGATCTCTTCGAGGATCTTCTACACCTTTGCGGTGGTGATAATCTTCACTATTCCTGCGTCCATATTCTTCTATGGTTTTTCAATTTACAGAAGTAGGAGATAATCTTCATGCGCAATTTTGTGAGCATGTTAGTTCTTGTCTTAGTGCTGATGGCATTTTTATATTTTCACGATATTCGCGGAACTGAAAAGAAAGAAGAGGCTGAAAAAGAAGCGTCAGCAATCCTATCTACTGGCATTGCTGCTGTAGATATTAAGTCTATAGATTGGAAAGTGCTAGGCAAAGGCAAGGACGGAGAGGTCAACTTTAAACGCTGGGATGTCGGCTGGGTGGCTACTTTTCCAGATAAGACTCAGATGCGCATTAAAAGTTCCACCATGTCAGAACTCTGTCACAGTCTCGTCAATATGAATAAAATTGAGACTATTATGGAGAAACCTGATAAGAAGGCTCTGGCACAGTATGGTCTCGATAAGCCGCTCTTCAGCATAGATATTCACTACGAAAAAGATGGTCAGAAGTTGGAGCGCGGTCTAATTTTGGGCGATAGAGCTGTTGATGACAGCGGCAGTTATGCTCTGATTAAAGGTCAAGAAGATGCTGTTTTAGAGGTTCCTTCGCAATTTATATCTACTCTCATTACGCCTTACAATGAGATGAGGGAAGATTTACTCTTTAGCTTCTCTCCTGCCAGAATAAAGAATATGACCTATATCTCCAAAGAGGGTACTAACCCTGGGGCTTTCAGTTTAGAAGTGCGCCAGAGTTCCGAGCCTAAAGGAGAATTGGAGAAGGATATTTATGGTGAGGAGATTGAGGACGATAAGGGCAGTCGCTGGTATGTATCCACCGATGCTAAAAAAGAGTTTGTTTTGGCCGATGTGCGCAAGTGCAACGACTTTATCTGGTCGTGGCAAAATGCTCGTATAACTCGTTTTTTACCTAGCAGTGCCAAAGATAAATTGGGCAAAATAAGGGCCGAGTATAAGTTTAAGGTCAAAGATTGTAAGGAAGAACTCAGAGTTGAGATCGGTCAGCCTGTGCCTGGTAAACCGAGCCAGGTCTACGCTCACAGAAATTATCCTGACGAGTATTTCGAGTTGGATTACAGCAAAGTTAGGGATGGAGCCAAACTCTTCTTCGGCAAGCGTGGCGATGAGTTTGTAGATCGTCATATTGATATCTGGGATATAGAAGATGTTCAGCGTTTCACAGTAGAGGTTCTCTCTAACAAGAAAGAGGGCAATTACAAAGTGTCTGCGAGTCGCATAAATAGCGGCTGGAAAATTACTTCTCCCAGCAAGCTCATGGAGAATGAGGCCAAGCGTTTAGAGATTGTCGATAAGTTGCTCTATGATATAGCAGGAATAGAGTGGAAAGAGAAGGTCGATAATCTTGAAGGTAAGATTGTGGCCTCTGCGGAGTTGTACGGCGAAAAGGATAAGGACAAGAATGAAAAGGTTCTCTCTTCATTCAAGGTTTACGAGAGCAAAGACGGTAAGACTTATTTTGCCAAAGACGCTCAAGGCAAGTGTCTGATCTTGACCGCTGATCCGCGCTCTAAATGGATCAAGGCTTGTGAGAATTTAGAAAAGGGTGTTCTTGTCAAGCAACGCAGTGGACTCGAATAGTCTTGCTCTTTTGAAATGAGCCTCCCGCTTTTCGGGAGGCTCATTTCAAAAATGCTAAACTACAGCTCTATCCTGTGTTCATCGAGCTCTTTTTGCAAATCCTCAAAGGCTGAGATGTAGCTCATTTTTAATTTTCTAATGATTTGTAACGCTTGCTCATCACTGTAAGTGTGAGCAAGCGTATTTCGTGCCTCTAGCAACTCTATCCAAAGTTTTTCGTTATGAACCATGTTACACTGAAAGGCTATTTTTAGAATTGCTCGTGGAGAGCCTATCCTCCCGTCATACCTGCCGTGTGTCTCCAGCACTTCCTTCATTAACTTCCACGATTGTTCAAAGCAAATTTCGAACAATCTCACGATTCCTGTCTGCTCCACAACGTTGTATGGTTCTTCTAACTGCAAACCTACTTTAAGATTTGCAAGTGCTTTGCAGAAGTTCTCATACTTTTTCACAACATTCCTAACTTTTCCAAGCGTACTAAAGTTTTTTGATGTTGTACGCAGGCGGCGTAGAGCGAGGCTTTAGCCCAGGTTAAGGGAGAGTTTAAGCCCGGTAAATAGGCCTTTTGGCCGTCTATAGTGCTGACACACTGCCAGGCTTCGGGTACGGCCCAACCAGCTACTTTTTCACCGTTAGCTTTAATCATGCCCTCTTCGGGAGTTATCCTGGCTAAAGCGCGATTTAAGTTGCGGTTAGCTCCAGCTAGGCAGATCTTGATCAGCTCTTGGGCTTCAGGGGTAGGTGACTCTTGAAGGTCGCAGAGATATTCGATCTGGGTTGTGTAGGCACGGGCCAGATCGGAAACCATAAACCACTGGGCTTCGCAGTTAGGAGAAGATAGGGAGGCGCGGGCAGCAAATATGCTCGGTTCACTGGCATCTTTAGAGCCAAACGCCTTGAGGAGATCGTGCCAGGCTAAGTTTACGTGGCCGTCTTTGTCGCAGGCTATGTTGTAATTTAAGTTCAGGTAACTGTCGGGAGAGGTGACAGTAGAACCATCTTTGAGAGTCAACTTAAATGGAGCATAGCGCAAAATGCCAAAATCGCGCACTAAGTGCTTTTCTAAAAGTTGCAGAGACTCGATGTGTTTGCGCACGTTTTGCAGAGGATCCTCATCCAAAACAGCGTCAGGATCTTCTGACATAAAGGCTAATGAAGAATCGATCTCTCTATTGCCTGGACTCTCGGCTAAATAATTATCCGCTACGCGCTTTTTGCCCCTCTCGATAGCTTGTTCGATCTTTTCTGGATGTAAGAATATCTCTCCATGTTTTTGAACAGAGAGTTTCTCTTGAATCTTTGGATCTTTTATCAGTTCCAATACGTAGCTTAAAGCTGAATTGGCCGCTTGAGTGTCCCAGGTCAAACCACCAGGGAAGGGGGTCTCCTCCCAACAACCAGCCGAGGGAGCGTTAGAATAATCTATCGCTACTAAATAACTGGTCAAGTTAGCTATAGAGTTCAGAAGCTCTTTTGAAGGGTTAGCATAACTGTGATTAGATAATTTATTAGCCAGTGCCGATAAGGCTAAAGCGTGCGACTCCAGGCGTTTATTGTTGAACCAACTAGGATCGCGCTCCAAAGTTTTGGGGAAGAAGATATGAGCCACACCCTCTTCAGGACCGCCTAAACGATAACTATCGGGATCTTTGATCGCTTTATCAAAGGCTGCCTGCTCATGATCGGTGGAATAAAATTTTGCTAGGGTCTCTACTGCCTTCCACCAGCCCTTATTATCGCTGGTGTATTGGATCTGGCCTGCGTTGACCGTATCCGTCACCCATTGGCGAGCGGCCATCTCGAAATTTTCATCCTCTGGCATACCAGTGGTAGGAACCAATCCTGTTTTAGGATCGCTAGTTATCTGGAAGGTTGGAGTCGCCGCCAACATATTCATAATTTTGACTAGATCTTGGCTGGAATAGTCACTCTTCAAGTGGTTGTAAATGGTAGTGTTGAAAACTTGTAAGGTGTAGTCCTGACCTTTAAAAATGTGAGGTTTGAGTGTGGAGGCGGCTTGCATAGCTCTCAAGGTTGAACGCAGAGTAGGTACAGAATCCTTGGTCAAGCTGTTCAAACTCAAACGACAAGCGACTCTCTTAGTTTTAGGCAGGTTGTCCAGATCGGGGACTTCTATGTAATCTACCCCTAAAACTTGACGCAAGGGCTTGAGCCACTTCTCATCTTGGATATTGAAGGGTCTGCCGCTTTGGGCCATCTCATCTAAATTTTTAAGGGCATCCTCTACAACTGCGTAGGGATCATAAATAACCTGACTTTGCTCTTGTCCGTGTTTAGATTGCTCGGCGTAAGTGTTGCCGTTGTGGCCACAGGCTACATTTATCGAGAGAGATAAGGCAAATAATGAGGTAAAAATATATTTATTTAATCTCATGGATGGCAAAATTCCCTTCTTCGTAAATTACTTCAGCTTTATGTCCATCGGTTATGGAACCATCTAAGCGGGCGCGAGCTACAAAACCTCCCAACTCTCTATTGAAGAGACGGCGCAAGGAACCGACACCTTGACCCATATCTTCGCTCCTTTGGATCAGATATTTGAATACGCTCTCGGCAAATTGGATCTGTACGTGATCTCCTTTTAACTCTTCGTTGAGTTCTTTGCCCCACGATTCTAAGAGTAGGGTTTGATCTCCATTGTTCAGAGGAGGGAAGAAGACGGTCTCGTCAACTAGGCGGATCGTATCTGCACGCAGAGCATTTTCTATGTCGGTCATAAGCTGACGCTCGTATATCTCTTGACTCGAATAGTTGAGACCGCGATTTTTGCGAAAACCTACGATCATCTCATCTTTGAAAAATTCAGAATCTAAGGAGAGGGAGAGGACAATAATATAATCTCTAAATTCGATCCTCTTGCCTTCTAAATTGACAAAGTGGCCCTTATCCAAGATCTGGTGAATACACTCCATTGCTTTGGGATGAACCTGTTCTAGACCATCAATGTAGATCACACCGAAGGGAAAATCTCGTCCTAAAGTTAGTAAGAGTATCTCTTGTAAATGTTCAGCACTGACATCATTGATAAAATCGCTTAAATTCAGATTTATGATGCGCTCTGGATCATCGAAAATGTATCTGGCAATATTGATCGCCAAGGTCTTTTTACCCGAACCGCGAGGACCGACGAAGAGAAAACTGGCCATCGGACGATTGCTTCCTAAAAGGCCCGCCCAGGAGCGCGTTAAGGTATCGGTTACGCGTTTAATGGCCTCATCTTGACCGACAATTTTGCCGCGTAACTTGGTGGCGCATTCTGCTAAACGCTTTTGCCAATCGATTTTAACTTTATTCAATTGAGAAGTTCCCATTGTGGGTTCGTAAAGTTTATTTTCGATCTCTCTAGAGAGCTTTTCGGCCGCTTCGCTGTCTTTTACGATAGCCAAAGTAGCTTGGCTGTGATCCATGCGCAAAATAGCCCACAATAAATGGATACTGTTGACGGGTTTATTGTAGCCTTGAGCAAATTTTTCTGCATCGTTAAAGGCCATAAAATTGCGCAAGCTACGCAGAGGTTTAGTGTTGGGGATCAGAGAAAAATTTTCATCTTCTTGAGAAGCGGCAGAGGAGAAACTCTTGCCTAGAGCTTGACGCACTTTTTTTTCAGTGATTCCTCTCTCTTTGAGAAACTCATAAGCTTGACATTGGGGAGTGCAGAGTATACCTAAAAGCAGGTGTTCAGCTGTGACAAATTTGTGTCCTAGCTTAGTGGCCTCCATTTTAGCTTGGGTCTTTACTTTGATGAGTTCTTGGGCGTAAAGTTGAGTCATGCTTTCTTCCCTTCTCGATAATTGAGGACTTGCAAAACTTGATCGACATCGCGACAGATGTGGAACTTAGGAATGGCTAACAATTGGGGATACAATTGGTAAAGATCGTCAGAGGCACTCAAGGGGATGATTATCCGATCAATCTTTGTATCACTGTCTAAAATAGTGGCTAAGCTTTTGGCTAGTGTAGGAGTACTCGTAAGTTGTCCATACATATCGACATCGCCGCAAATTAGAGTGTATTCAGGACTCTCTTTGAATTTGGCCGCTCCGTAAATAGCCACTAAAAGAGCTAAACTAGTATTGGTGAAGCGCAGTTTATCTTTGTGTTCTTCAGGTATCTGGATCTTCTGACGATCTACCAAAAGATCGATAACTACATCGCGATTGTTGAGATCGGGCAGATCTAAATATTTGAAGTTAGATTTCAAATAAGTTGTAACTGGCAGAGCGTAATTATTTACAAAATCCTGGGGGAGATCACTCAAAATTTGTCCATTTCCCTTGATAACTCTGGCTCCGATAAAGAGAATACCGCTATCTGAACCTAAAGTGACTGGAGAAGTCACGCGTGGACCAGTTAAACTTCTAACCTCTTCCTGTTTGTCTATATTTTCCATCTGCAGGAGACAGAGGGCGGCCTTGCGCTTAGAGGAAGGATCTGTACTATCTTTCACTTTATCATAAATTTTATTGTAGTGATCAAAGTTGTTGTCGCACTGTTCCTCGTATTCATCAACGACATCATCTTCAATTTTGAGATTATCCTCAGCGTATATTTTGTCTGCCTCTTCCAGACGACCACATTTTACTAGAGAGTAGGCATATATGGCTCTTAGACTGCGCAACTCAGAAAATTCCAATTCTGAAGCCGGGGTCGTCAAACTGTTAAAGAGTGATTCGACGACAGATTCAGCAATATCTTGGGGCAGATCTTGCAATAATTCTATTTTCTTAACTTCATCTTTTATGGATGTATTTTCAGGTAACTCTTTGGTAAAACTCTGTAAGATTTCTTCGATAATCTCACCATTAAGTTCCAGAGATTCTTGATCTTCATGTTTACTCTGTACCTGGAGTATGGCTCGCTTTATAGCCTCTTCTTTCTGATCGCTCAACGGTTGCATAATAGCGGCTGCCGCTTGGAAGAGTTCAATAATATCCTTATATTTGTGGAACTGAGCCAAAGTTTCCGTCATCTCTTGCAATATAGCCGAGTTATGAGCTTCTACTTTTAAAACCTTATGCAAGTGGACATCAGCCGAAGAGAGTTCTTCAAAACTCTTTTTGTACTGATCCAAGGCCTTATCCATATCTCCCGAAGCACGATACAACCTGGCCAACTCTAAATTAGCACTCTTTGAAGACCAATTTAAGTTAAAGCGGTTCTCCCGCCAAGTCCCCTCAGTGTCTAAGTTAATAACTCTTTCAAACTCGGAAATTGCGTTCTCCGTATCCTCTTCGGCAACATATAAAAGCCCCATAAGATAGCGCATGGGCAGACTGTCACCCTGCAATTCGAGAGCCTCTCCCGCCAACTCTAAAGTTGAAGTTTCGGAATCCTGCAAAGTAGGCTCTAAAATGTAGTGGAGGAGGGCCAAAGATTCGTAAAGGCCAGAATCTCTCTCTTGTTCTTTGCTCTTTTTGTATGTAGTAAAGAGCAACTTGAGATCGAGGAGGCGATTCTCTTGAACCAAAATTCCGCCCCAGTGATCGAGGGGAGGACGAGCTTCCTTAGAGGCCTGAGCCCATTGGGTATACTCGGTGATGGCTTTGCTTATATCGCCAGACTTTTTATAGGTGTAACCCGACCATTCCCAGACTGAAGAGAGAAAGTTAGAGTTAGGATCTAACTCTGTAGCTCGATAAAAAGCGCAACGCGCCTCTTCTATCTGTCCATCCAGGAGATAAGCCTCTCCTAAATTTATCTGCAACTCAACATCTTTTGGGTTATCTTTAGTCTTTTTCAAGAGACTTTGGATATACTTCTTCACGGATATGTTTTCACTCATATCTATTTTTTCTACAAGCTAATCTTGCGTCCTGTACAATGTAAATTTGTGAAAATTATTGTTGATACGTGCACATTAATGGTTTTATTTGCTAAAATGGAATGCGGGTTAATATATTGTTTAGCTGAGTTGCAAATGTAGCGTAAGTCCAGGTTTATGTCTGCATTTTTTGTGAGGATTTATGACTGACTCTTCGACTTGTGATAATTCTAAAGTTTTTATGTTTTTGTTATTAGGCACGTTATCTGCTTTTGGACCTTTTATAACAGATATGTTCTTGCCAACTTTACCATCTATGTCTGATTATTTTCACGCCAGTACTTCTATGGTGCAGTTAAGCTTGACTTTCTCTATGTTAGGTTTGGCTTTAGGACAACTTGTGTTTGGCCCTTTGAGTGGTAAGTTTGGTCGTCGTCCGCCGCTGATCTATTCTATGTTAATCTTCATTTTTTCGACGATAGGTTGCATTCTGTCTCCAGTTATTGAAATTTTTCTATTCTTCCGTTTTTTACAAGGAATAGCTGGAGCGGGTGGGGTGGTAATTTCTCGATCTGTAGCTGTAGATAAATTTTCTACAGAGGAATTAACCGCCGCTCTATCCATTATAGGTGGTATAAATGGGATTGCTCCTGTTGTTGCTCCTATTATTGGCGGATTTTGTACTGATTCCATAGGTTGGCGCGGAATATTTTTGATCCTTTTGATATTGGGCTGTTTAATATTGTTTATGTGTTTAAATTTCAGAGAGAGTTTAACTGAAGATAAGAGAGCCCAAGATAATCTGTGGAACGTATTTAAATTATTTAAAGAAGTTCTGGACAATAAAATATATTTGTTTTACGTTTTGCAAATGGCCTTGTCTCAAGGTATTTTATTTGGCAATATTGC
Source organism: bacterium (assembly GCA_017444165.1). Classification (GTDB taxonomy): domain Bacteria; phylum Vulcanimicrobiota; class Xenobia; order Xenobiales; family Xenobiaceae; genus RGIG3641. The sequence continues at coordinate 23,371 of JAFSXH010000269.1, forward strand.
TTCTTCACCATTTATAATTCAGGAGTATTATCAACAAAATGCTCTAATGTTTAGCTTGTATTTTTCTATAAATTCTGTCGCTATCGGAATAGGAGCTGCCAGTTCTATAAAATTCAAAAATCCCAATAATGGTATGTTTGTTAGTTGTATAGGTATGTTAGTCGGTTCTTAAGCTCTGCATGGGCACTACAGCACGGTGTTTCTATTTGTTTCTATGAGACTATTGTTACAATTATGTGCTTTTTCATGGGAATGACCTTCACTGTCTCTACAGCTATGGCCTTGGAACAAGTAAGAGAGTATGCGGGTACTGGTTCCGCTGTTTTAGGAGCCAGCGGTTTCTTATTGGGTGGTTTAGTGGCTCCGTTAGTGGGGTTGGGTAATGCTATATTTATAAGCAAATTTAATAGTTTATATTAAATAATTTTATAAATTTCATTGTTCATTAGCCACTCTCGACAAGCCGAGCCTAAGCAATGGCAAGCGGTCTAGGCAACAACTACCACAATTGGGCGTAGCACTA
>JAFSXH010000270.1 GCA_017444165.1 bacterium
AAAATACAAGTTGTCATTTTTTACATATTTAATAAAAGCACTGCGATATATCATAATTATATAAAAATATAAATTAATATTTAATTTATTTGCTAATTTATTTAACTATACACTTTAAGATAAAACGTTTTATAAATATCCATTTCTGGATTTTTTACAAACGTGTCATCTTTAATGCAAACATTTCCATTTTTTATTCTGATGAATAAATTATCCCATTCCTGAATCTTATTCATTCTCAACATAGTATCAAGTGACACAACTGCTGTTCCGCATCATCGGCGTAAAAAAGAAGACTAAACACACACAGAGAATGTTCGAGAATTTCAAGGTCTGCGGATCTAAATGGTTGCGTTATCGTTTTAACAATTCATCGTAGAGTAAAGAGACGATCTTTCCTGCCAAAAGGGAGAGAGCTGTCTCTCGCTTAACATGCTCATCTCCTACAGCAACTGTAGTCTTATCCATGAACGCAAGGTTATAACATAATTGAAAAATATCCTAGAATTTCCTTGCAATTATCTTTCCTTCCCTAAAGCAAAGATAAAGTCAGGAATGTAATTGAAAGAAATCTACAAAAAAAGGTAAGAAGGAATAATACGCCCATATATAATAATGTTCGGGTTATATCGATATATTTTTAATTATATAACGGTATAACTTAACTTAAACTTGAGGTAAAAAATTGAGAGAGATCAAGACGACTGAAGCTGTAGGCCACATCCTCTGTCATGATATGACTCAGATAATTCGCGGAGTGACTAAAGATGCTCGCTTCCGTAAGGGTCACATCGTCTGCGAGGAAGATATTCCCGTACTTTTAAGCATGGGTAAAGAGACGCTCTTCGTTTGGGAAAAAGTTCCAGGTATGCTCCACGAAGACGAAGCCGCCGAACGCCTGCGCGGAATTAGCCAAGGTGAAAATATGTCTGCCTCCTCCCCCAAAGAGGGCAAGATAGAACTTACAGCCGATATTGACGGTCTCTTTTCGGCAGATACCGAACTTTTAGAAGAGATTAATTCTGTTGACGAATTGATGATCGCCTCGCGCCACACTAATACTCCAGTCCATAAAGGCGACAGGCTGGCTGGTATGCGCGTCATCCCCCTAGTAATAGAAGAAGAGAAGCTGAAAAGAGCCGAAGCTATCTGTCAAGGGAAGAAGATCTTTAGCATTTTACCCTACAAGTTGAAAAAGGCCGGTCTGATCACAACTGGAAATGAGGTATCTAAGGGATTAATTGAGGATACATTCTCTCCAGTAGTAAAGGACAAATTGGCCCGTTACGGTATCGAGACGCTCTGGCACTGCACTCCTGGAGATGATCGCCAAGCTATAAGTGAAGCCATTCTCAAGTTTAAGGCTGAAGGGGCCGATATTATTGTCTGCACTGGCGGTATGAGTGTAGATCCCGATGATCGCACTCCTGGAGCCATCAAAGATACTGGAGTCAATATCGTAAGTTACGGAGCTCCCGTTCTGCCTGGTGCTATGTTCTTGTTAGCTTACTTTGAAGATGGTACACCTGTAGTAGGTCTGCCAGGGTGTGTCATGTACGCCCGTACCACAATTTTTGATTTGATATTGCCTCGCTTGGCCTGTGGTCTGCGCGTGACGCGCAAAGATTTGGTTAAATTAGGCCACGGAGGACTCTGTCTTAATTGTCCAATCTGCCACTTCCCCAATTGCGGATTTGGCAAAGGTTAGATGTGAGACTTAAAGAGGGTTAGTTTTATTAAAGATAGCTTTGGCCGAGAGATAGATTACCTGCGTATTTCTGTCACAGATCGTTGCAATCTGCGCTGTCGTTACTGCATGCCTGCAGAGGGTGTGAAACCTCTAGCTCACGAGGAAGTTTTGAGTTACGAAGATATCTTGTATATCTGTTCTATTTTGACGGGTTTGGGTATCAAGAGATTCAAAATAACTGGCGGTGAACCCCTCGTGAGACACGGCGTGTGTGATTTTATATCCACTTTGAAGAGTTTAGAAAAAGTGGAGAGAGTCACTTTGACGACTAACGGCCTATTGCTGGCAAAGTATATGCCACAATTGATTGAATCTGGAATTGATGGAATTAATCTGAGTCTGGATACTCTAAATCGTCAACGTTATGCGGAGATCACTCGACACGATCTTTTGTCTTCAGCTTTGCAAGGATTAGAAGCAGCTAAAGTTTTAGATGATTTTAAATTGAAGATCAATTGTGTAATTATGCCCTCCGCCTCTGAGGATTGGTTGCAGTTGGCCGCTTTGGCTAAAGATCACCCCCTGGCAGTCAGATTTATTGAACATATGCCTCTAGGAGGAATGATAAATTCTCAATGCACACTTGAAGATGAAGTTAAGAGCGTCTTAGAGGGAGCGTATGGCCGTTTGACTTTGGAAGAGCAAACTCTAGGTGCTGGCCCTGCCGTCTACTATCGACTTGAAGGTTTTCAGGGCAGGATCGGCTTTATAAGTGCTTTGAGCCATAAATTCTGCCGTTATTGCAATCGCTTGCGTTTGACCTCTTCTGGTTTTTTGAAGACCTGTCTCCAGTACAATGCAGGAGTAAATCTCCGTCCGCTTTTAAGAGAATCTTCCGAAAGAATAACTCAAGCCATCGCAGAGGCCATAAAGAACAAGCCCGCAGAACATTTCTTCAACAAGTCAGAATTGCCCCTGCGCGAAGAGGCCACGATGAGCCAGATAGGAGGTTAAGTTAGCACAATGGGAAGAGTTGTAGCCATATGTGTGAGTGAACGCAAAGGTACAGAAAAACACACAGTTGAGAGAGCCGAATTAGTAGAGGATTGGGGCATAAAAGATGATGCCCACGCTGGCAAATGGCATAGGCAAGTCTCTCTCTTAAATTTAGAGAAGATCGAGGCCTTTAGAGCTAGAGGAGCTGAGGTTGAATATGGGGCCTTTGGTGAGAATTTAGTTGTAGAGGGTATAGATTTTGCTAAATTGCCCGTAGGAACGCGCTTTCAATGTGGTGAGGTTCTTTTAGAATTGACCCAAATAGGCAAAAAATGCCACTCTGGCTGTGCCATATTTCAAAGGATGGGGGACTGTATTATGCCCCGCGAGGGTGTCTTCACTAAGGTGTTAAACGGCGGTTTTATATCAGTTGGAGACAACTTAGAAATTGTGGAGCAAAATCTATGAAGTTTTATGTTTTGACGGTGAGCGATTCATCATTTAATGGAGTGCGTGAGGATCTCTCAGGTCCAGAGATAGAGAAGATACTCACTGAAGCTGGTTACGAGTTAGCTGATCGAGCTATTTTACCCGATGAGCGAGAACTGCTAGCTAAAAAAATGCAAGAAATTTCCGATAATGATAAAGCAGATCTTCTGCTGACTACTGGTGGGACGGGTTTTTCTCCCCGCGACATTACTCCAGAAGCTACCTCAGACGTGATAGAAAGAGCCGTTCCTGGTATACCTGAGGCTATGCGCTATTACTCCTTGCAGATCACCCCACAAGCTATGCTTTCACGGGCGACTGCCGGTATTCGCAAAGGTACTTTGATCATCAATCTGCCTGGAAACCCCAAAGCTGTGAAGGAGTGTCTCACCTCTATTTTGCCCGCACTAGATCACGGTTTAAAAATATTAAAAGGCGTAGCTAATAATTGCGCTAGAAAATAAAAATAGGAGAGATCATGAAAAAAGTTACTCTGTTTTTTATTGTTTCTGGTCTGTTGCTCTTAGGCTTAATCGCCTGCACTCAGAAACAGGAAGAAAAGAAAGAGATACCCGTTCAACCTCAAGAAAATAAGGTTGAAAAGACAGAGCCTAAAGATGATGCTAGTAAGTTGACGATCTTTGCGGCCGCTTCCATGACTGAGACACTCGACAAAGTTATTGAAGCCTACAAAAAAGTCAATCCTAATCTGGAAATTATTGCTACTTACGATTCTTCAGGCACTTTGAAGACCCAAATTCAAGAGGGTGCAACTTGTGACATATTTATCTCAGCCGCTCAGAAGCAGATGAATCAGTTAGACGCTTCCAAAGATGAAAAATCTGGCAATAAAGATAAGCTCGATTTCGTGTTGCAGGGTTCTCGTGTCAATCTTTTGGAGAACAAAGTTGTTTTAGCCGTTCCCGCTGACAATAAAGCTCAGATAAATTCCTTTGCCGATTTAGGCAGTGACAAACTCAAACTCCTCTGCATTGGCAACGAAGATGTTCCCGTCGGTGCTTACTCTCAGGAGATCCTTAAAAATCTCAATATTTGGGAGAAATTGCAAGAGGCTAAAAAGCTCACTTACGGCTCTAACGTAAAAGAAGTTACCACCCAAGTCAAAGAGGGCACAGTTGACGCTGGTATCATTTACGCCACCGATGCGGCCGCCGCTGGTCTTACTGTAGTTGATAAGGCTGATGATAAGCTCTGTTTTCAGGTGATCTACCCTGCCGCTATCATGAAGAATACTCAGAATTTGCAAGAGGCCCAAGAGTTCATGAAATTCTTGCAGAGCAAAGAAGCTATGGATATATTTGCTACTGTCGGTTTTACCCCAGCTAAATAAAAATCATGGCTGAGTTTTCACATTTTAATGCTCAGGGACGAGCTTACATGGTCGACGTATCGGAGAAGAAAGAGACCGAACGTCGAGCTGTGGCCGCTGGTTCCGTGCAAATGAATGAAGAAACTTTTCAACTAGTCAAAATGGGCGGCATCAAAAAAGGCGATGTCCTAGCTGTCGCCCAAGTGGCTGGTATAATGGCCGCCAAACGCACATCGGAACTTATACCCATGTGCCATCCTCTGCCCCTTACCTCTATAAATATCGAATTTACCCTCAACGAAGAGGCACACATGATCGATATATGCTCTACAGTAAAATGTACAGGAGTTACAGGGGTAGAGATGGAGGCCTTGACCGCCGTATCTGTGGCCGCTCTGACTATTTATGATATGTGTAAAGCGGTGCAGAAAGATATGCTTATTGGCGATATTCACCTTCTGAGCAAAAGCGGCGGAAAGAGTGGAGATTATAACTTTAAGTGAAGGACAGTTATGGATCTTTATCCCCTCTGGAATTCTCTGCGTGTGGCCTTTATATCTTGTTTTATTGTCTTTTTTACAGGAATTTGGGCCGCCGAATATATTACAAAATTGCCTAAGAGCCTCAAAGGCTTCTTAGATGTCGTTTTGACTCTGCCTTTAGTTTTGCCGCCTACCGTTGTCGGTTACTTTCTTCTCTGTATCTGTGGCCCCAATCGTCTGATAGGCGGATGGATACAATCCGTCTTCAACTTAAAATTGACGATGGTCTGGTACTCGGCCATTTTTGCTTCCGCCGTTGTAGCTTTTCCTTTAATGTACCGCACTGCTAGAGGGGCCTTCGAGGCCTTTGACCCTGCGCTCAAGTGCTCGGCTCAGACATTGGGCCTATCTGACAGTTACATATTTTGGCGGATCAAACTCCCCTGTTGTAGTGATGGAATCTTGGCTGGTACAGTTTTAGCCTTTGCCAGAGCCTTGGGAGAGTACGGAGCTACGAGTATGATCGCTGGTTATACGCCTGGAAGAACGGCCACTATTTCCACTACAGTTTACCAATTATGGCGCACAAATAACGATCTTCTGGCTTTTAAGTGGGTAATGTTAAATATTGCCATATCTTTTGCTGTACTGATGACCTTCAACTTTTTAGAAAAACGCAAAATGGGAGCCTACCGTTAGATGGCTATTACAGTCGATATAAAGAAGCGTCTAGGCAAATTTGATCTTGAAGTAAACTTTAAAGCCACTGACGGTGTACACGGTTTATTAGGAGCCTCTGGTTGTGGCAAAAGCGTAACTTTACTGTGCATTGCTGGAGTCGTCAAACCCGACTCAGGTTACATAGAGATCGACGGCCGAGTTCTCTTTGACAGTTCCAAAAAGATAGATTTAATACCTCAAAAGCGCAAAGTGGGTCTTCTGTTCCAAAATTACGCCCTCTTCCCCAATATGACGGTGAAAGAAAATCTGCGTGCCGCCTTGCACGCCAATCCTAAAATAAACAAAGATGAAGCCATAAAAGAGATGATCCGCCGCTTCCATTTGCAAGGCTTAGAAAATCACCGTCCCGTACAATTATCGGGAGGTCAGCAACAGCGAACAGCTCTGGCACGCATCCTCTTGAGTGAACCTAAACTCCTCATGCTAGACGAACCCCTATCTGCCTTAGACAGCTATCTGCGCCATCAGACGGAACTAGAACTCATGGAAGTTTTCGACTCTTTCAAGGGAACGATACTCTTCGTTTCCCATAGCTGCGGTGAGGTTCGCCGCCTCTGCAAGAGTGCCACCGTAATAGATAGTGGCCGCAGTGAAGGATCGCTACCTGTAGAAAAATTCTTCGAATATCCACAGACCATATCTCAAGCTATAACGGCTGGTTGGCAGAATTACAGCCACGTAAAGAAAATAGATGAACATCGCCTCCTAGCTGAAGATTGGGGCTTTGAGCTGACATTTTCGCATATTCCTGAAAATTGCCAATACGTAGCTATCCGCGCCCATCACCTGCAATTGACCGATAGACCTGGAGAGAATACCCTTCCAGTTAAAATATTGCGTACTGTTACGGACATAAACTTCACGACATTAATACTTTCTGCCCAAGAAAATTCTACTAATAATGGCCATTTGCGCCTAGAGACAGATTCTTTTCAACAAAACACAGATAAAAACACATACCTTCATATTCCTAGTGAAAGTGTAATCTTTCTTACAAAATAACAGAAAAGCTCAAATCTGCTCAACATAAACACAAATCAATTGTTCAACAAAAAAAACATACAATTAAGCCTGAAGTTTTGTAAAAAACTTCAGGCACGACCTACAACTTACAATTTACTCCTGTCCCAACAAATATTTTTTGAGAAACATAACGGTAGTTTGCCAATAGAAATCGCGGTTCTCTTTTTTGGCGAAGCCGTGGCCCTCGTTATCGGCACAGAGATACCACACATCTCCACCAGCCAGGCGAATCTCTCTCACCATCTGTTCAGCCTCTGTAACGGGTACGCGCGGATCGTTCTGACCCTGCACCACGTATAAGGGCTTAGTAATTTTAGCGGCATTGTTGGCAGGGGCGATCTTCTGCATGAAAGCACGCATTTTGGGATCGCGCTCATCACCATATTCCACACGGCGGAGATCTTGACGATTGGGGTTAGTGTTTTCCAGGAAGGTTACAAAGTTACTTATACCAACGTTATCAACTCCACAAGTTAGTTTATCACTGTAATGAGTCATAGAGGCCAAGGTCATATAACCGCCGTACGATCCACCCATAACGGCAATTCGTCCATTAAATTGAGGCTGTTTTTTGATCCAGTCGATAAGATAACCAATATCTTTGACGGAATCTTCCCGCAAATAACCATTATCTAAGCTGACGTAAGTCTTACCGTACCCGTGAGAGCCGCGCACGTTGGGGCAGATAACCGCTATACCCTGCTC
>JAFSXH010000271.1 GCA_017444165.1 bacterium
ACTGTGTAGGGGGCTTTTGGACAGCCCCTTGAGAATAAGGGTATCCTAATAGCTAACTCCTTCGGGATATGCTATTAGGCGTTAGTCCATATACCAAACTTCTCGAGAATCTCCAGCTTCTATAAGCTGGAGAGGTTCAATACGATAATCGCACTAAGGGCGAAGTTGATTATTTAATCGATGATTATGATAGTTTATCTGTTGTTCCCATAGAGATTAAATCAGGAAAAGATTACACTATTCACAGCGCATTAAATGCTTTTGTGAAAAATGAAGATTACAGCATAAAAAAGGCCTATGTTTTGTCTAATGCACGTGAGATCTCAACAAAGGGCAAAATTACTTATCTGCCGATTTATAATGTTATGTTTTTGTAGTTTTTATTATAGATTATTGGTGAGCAATTATGGATAAAAGTTTTAGTGATTTATTATACCACATGCCTGGTAAGACGGGCGAAAAAGAATCTCTTTGGTTGCCATTTTGGATGCACAGCATAGATACAAATTATGTAATTGAGTATCTTTTGAAAAATTGGGTTCCTGAGCATATAAAAAATATATGTGAATCTGAATGCGGCGATTTAAATTCCCTCTGTAGTTTTATAGCACTCACTCATGATATTGGTAAATTGACACCAGTATTTACCGCGTGTATTACAGAGAAAATGCCAAAAGTTGTTTGCCAATACTTAAAAGCGCAAGGTTTATCTTTGGGATATAACAATAAAATTCATCATGCTAGGGCTGGAGAGATAATCTTGACCGTTGAAGAGGGCATTTCGTCAGATGTTGCCGCCATAGTGGGAGCTCACCACGGTAAACCTCAATACTATGGCTTAAATGATAGCCCTGAAAGCAGTTATGGTAAAGAACGTAATTTTTTTGGAGATGAAGAATATAACGGAACATATAGATGTAGCAATTCTGGAAAATTATGGCGTAGATTGAGGGAAGAGTGGTTTAATTTTTCCTTAAAAGAATCGGGGTATGAATCGAAAGAAAAACTTCCTCAAAACTTAGCCATGCCTGTGCAATTACTTCTAAGTGGTCTTATTATTATGGCGGACTGGATTTCCAGTAATACGCATTATTTTCCGCTAATCTCCATTGATTCGTGTGGCGGCATGGACATGTACCCTCAGAGAGCTGAAGAGGCTTGGGAAAGGTTAAAACTTCCAGGTAGTTGGTCGCCTATGAATTTCGTTATGGATGAAGAGTGTTTTAAAGGGCGTTTTAACTTTTATCCTAATGCTGTTCAGTTGAAAATGCTCGAAGCCGTTGAAAGTACGGATAATAAGGGTGGCATATACATTTTAGAGGCCCAGATGGGAATAGGAAAGACTGAAGCCGCTCTAGCTGCAGCCGAGGTACTGGCCAGTAAAGAGCATTGTGGCGGTATTTTCTTTGGTTTGCCTACACAGGCGACAGCAAATGGTATCTTTCCGCGTCTAACGGGATGGGCAAATATACAAGTAAAGGATACTGAAACTGATCAAACTATACGTTTAGCCCATGGATTGGCCTCGTTAAATGAAGACTATCGTGCACTCTTTGAAAGCTATATGAATGTCGACTATGATGCAAATACTGATGATGGTGCTGGACTAGTTGTACATCCCTGGTTTAATGGGAATAAGCAAGCCCTCTTAGCTAACTTTGTTATTGGTACTGTTGACCAGTTATTGTTGGCCGCCTTAAAGCAAAAGCACGTCATGTTGCGCCATTTAGGATTAGCTGGCAAAGTAGTGATCATAGATGAATGCCATGCTTATGATGCTTACATGAATCAATACCTAGAACGGGCACTAAATTGGCTAGGCTTCTACAAAGTTCCAGTAATTTTACTTTCTGCAACTTTACCAGAGAGCAGCAGGGAAAAATTTATTAGGGCTTACTTGAACCTAAAGAAAAAGGGAGAACCAAATGAAGCTCCAGATAATTGGAAGACCAGGAGAGATTATCCGCTTTTGACTTGGGCTGTAGAAAGCAAAGTTTACCAAACTAATATTGAGCTCGTAAGTAACGAACGAAATATAAATATCGAAAGATTGGAAGATGAATCGAATATACCTAAATTGCTCCGTCAAGTGATCGATGCTGGTGGATGTTGTGGAATAATCGTCAACACTGTGAGAAAGGCTCAGGAACTGAGGAAAAGTTTAGCAGAGGAACTTCCAGAGGCTGAGATTATTTTGTTCCATTCTTGTTTTATTGCACCAGATCGAGCTTGCAGAGAAAAGAAATTGTTGGAACGTGTTGGTAAGGTTTCTACGCCAGAATCTAGGAAGGGGTTGATAGTTATTGGGACTCAGGTTTTAGAACAATCCTTAGATATTGACTTCGATCTTTTAATTACTCAACTCTGTCCCATGGATCTGTTGTTCCAACGTTTAGGACGCTTACATCGTCACACCAGAGAAGAACGTCCTTTGAAGGAGGCTAGGTGTTACATCCTTGAGGCAGATGAGGGCAGTAAGAGTATTTATGGTGAATGGCTGCTGTTGCGTACCGATGCTCTTCTTCCTTGTAACATAGCGTTGCCGCGTGATATTCCTAAACTGGTCCAAGATACATACAATGAACCTGAAACAAATTTATTAGATGACAAATTTCTTGAGGCTTGGGAAGAATTTAAAAAGAAGCTAGAAGACAAAAAGAAGAAAGCTAATGATTATTATCGGATAAACAAACCTTCTCAGGGAAGTTTACATGGATTGCTTACAAATGATTATCCTGTCGATGGTTCTCGTGGTGAAGCGGCAGTGCGCGATTCCGATCCTAGCATTACAGTACTTGTTATGCGAGAGAAAAACGGAGAGGTTGCTTTTTTACCGTGGCAGTGTGAAGGAATATCTGTCAGTTCGTCACGTATTCCTGATGATGAGTGTGGCAGAAAGATTGCTGAACAGCGTCTGAATTTACCGTTGTATTTTAGTAAATCTTGGAATGAATCAGAAACTATAGAGGAGTTGGAACGTATAAACAAAGAAAAACTTTCAGAGTGGCAAAACTCTAGTTGGATTCGCGGGGAGTTAGTGATGCTTTTGGATGAAAACCTTCAGATAGAACTCTGTGGACAATGTTTAAAATATGATAAAGAGTATGGTTTAATTTATTCAAAACAGGAGAAATAGAGTAATGTCTTCAGATTTCAATTTATTAGATGAACCATGGATACTTGTGATAGACAAAAATGGTGAAGTGGCAGAGTTATCTTTAAAGGAAGTTCTGTTAAAAGCGCACAATTATGTATCTTTAGCTGGTGAAAGTCCAGCTCAGGATGTGGCCATTTTGCGTTTACTTATTGCTGTAGTGCATACCGTTTTTTATAGAATGGATGAAAATGGCAATGACTCTGAGCTGGAAGATGAAGAGGAAGCTCTCGATAGATGGAAAGAGCTTTGGGATAGAAGAAAGAGCGGACTTCCAGGGAGCCCGATTGAAGAATATTTAAATGAGTGGCATGGGCGTTTCAATCTGTTCGATGAAAAGTATCCATTCTACCAAGCCCCTGAAGCTGAAAAGAGAGGTACGCTTTATAGTGTTGCTAAATTGAATGGCCAAATTCTTCAAAGCGGCAATAAATTACGTATCTTTTCAAATCGCACTGAAGAAACTCGCAACTCATTGACCTTTGAGGAAGCGGCCAGATGGTTAGTTTATCTTCAGGGTTTTGATGATAATGCTTGCACACAAGCAACTGGCATAGATAAACATCCAACTGGCATGGATGATGAAAAAGTTTCAGCTCAAGTTGGATGGTTGGGAAATCTTGGCATTATTTATGCGGTCGGTGATAGTTTATTGGAGACTATTATTTTAAATTTAACCTTTCTCAGATATAGTGAATTATATGATTACCCTAGTCCGTGCTGGGAAAATAATCCTGAATCTGAAGGATACCATTATACTACGCCAGATAACATTCCAGAATTATTTACTACTCAGTCTAGGCGAATTTGTCTCATAAAAAATGGTGATTGCGTAACTAATTATCGAGAGTATGTGGGTGTTCTCTTGAAAAAGGAAGATATTTTCACGGAACCTATGACTATATGGAAAAAAGTGCAGAAATCTAAATATTCTCCGCAGCCACATGATCCATCAAAAAAACTTTGGAGAGATTTCTCTTCACTAGTTGTAGAACAAAATCGTATTCCTGGAGTCGTTTATTGGTTAGGAGATCTAAAGAAAAAATGCTATCTTACTAGCGATGCAATCTGCTTTGCATCTGTGTCTGTTTTGTATGACGAGAAGAGGTTTTCTGTAAAAGATATTATCAGTGATTCACTCTACTTTCATGCTTCGTTACTCGGTAATTTAGGAAAAGTATGGCAGAAACTTATAGAAGATCAGATTAAACTCTGTGATAATATTGCCGAACAACTTCGGTTGCTAGGCAATAGAGTTTGCTTAGCTTCTGGAAGGCGCAGTTCAAAAAAAGAAAAGCGAGAATTTCCAGAGTTTGATGATTCTATAGTTGAAGGCAAACGTGCAAAAGAGCAATTTTATTTTCGTATTGACAATGAGTTTCGGCGTTGGCTTGTTTCTCTTCGAGCTGAACAGGAAAGCGTAGAACGCGATGATTTATGTAACAAATGGAATGAAACAGCAATTAGAATTGCTCGAGAACTTGGTAGTAAACTTGTTGAAGAAGCTGGATTCGTAGCCTTAACTGGTCAGTGGATTGATGTAAAGCGTGGTAATCAGATAAATAAAGAATACTATTCAGCACCAAAGGCTTATAATATATTTAACGCTGAATTGAAAAAATTATCAAAAAGAGGAGGATAAAGGATGTCTGTTAAGCGCAAGGACATTGAAAATGTAGTTGCAAGGACATTGAAGCGGATGATAGGGTCTAAAGACGTTAAGGTATCCTTGGCCAACCTTCGGCGTGGTGCTAGTCGTCATCCTGGCGAAATGCCTCAGCTTTGGAGTGAATTCTTGGAATATATGTCCGAAGAGATGTATGGAAGATCTGGCCAAATTAGTGATGCAGAATGGGCTGTATATATGGCACTGACTTTATATGCCGTCCACCAGCAAGGTAATGATGTTGAAACAGAACCTATGTATCGCCACGATGAAAAAAACAATACATACAATTTTGGTTCTGCCGTTGCAAACTTGATAAAGAGTGAGGACGATTTTAAAAGAATTTTGCGGCGAATGAATGCTGTATTGACATCTAGTTCTGTGTTGGAGTTGAGGCGTCACCTCTTAAGTTTAGTTCAATTATTGCGAGCAGAAAAAATATCTTTAGATTATGCCCGTTTAGCTGGAGATATTTATATATATCAAAATGCTGATTGGCGCAAATCTGTATGTTTGCAGTGGGGACGAGATTTTCATGGTACATACTACAGAAATAACGGAGAGGCTAAAGAAAATGGACAAGATAAAAGAGACTAAGCGTTGTTATATTGATATTCACGTATTGCAAACCGTACCACCTAGCTGTGTTAATCGAGATGATACTGGCAGTCCCAAAACCGCCATTTATGGTGGTGTGACTCGTGCACGTGTCTCCAGCCAGGCCTGGAAGCAAGCTGTTCGTCAATATTTTAAAACATTTTTTGATATTGGTACTGTTGGTTTTAGAAGCAAGCTTATTGTTGGTGAGGTTGCCAAGACCATACGCGAATTAGCTCCCGATGTAGATTGCAAAGAAGCAGAAAAGAAAGCTAAAGAAGCACTTGAAAAAGCTGGTTTTAAACTTGATAAAAAAGACGGCAGTACGAAAGTTCTCATTTATATTAGTCGAGATCAGATAAAAGAACTTGCAAATTTATCTGTAAATAAAGAAAAGGACGAAAAGTATAAGGAAGCCATAAAGGATAAGCCTGCTGTAGATATGATTCTATTCGGGCGTATGCTGGCAGAAAATCCTTCATTAAATTATGACGCTTCCGTTCAAGTGGCTCACGCCATATCTACGCACGCGGTTCAGAATGAGTTTGACTACTTTACTGCAGTTGATGATCTATCTCCAGAGGATAATTCTGGAGCGGGCCATATCGGTACTGCGGAATTTAACTCGGCAACTTTATATCGTTATGCTACAATAAATGTAGACGAATTAGCTAAACATATTTCAGAGACCAGGATTACTCCAGAAGAAGTTATAGAAGCTGTAAAAGCCTTCGTAGAGGCTTTTTGTAAATCTATGCCAACGGGCAAACAAAATAGCTTTGCTAACAACACCTTCCCTGATATGGTATATATCGCTGTGCGTGGCGATCAACCAGTGAGTCTTGTCGGTGCTTTTGAAAAGCCCATAAAGGCAACAGGAGAAGGTTATGTTGACGCTTCAGAGAGAGCTCTTATTAAGTATGCTAAAAATGCGTATCAGTTATTTGTCTCTAAACCAGAATTATCATTGGGTTGTAGCCTAGGTGAAAACGGACTAAATGATATCGCAGAATTGAAGAATATAACAGATATTATTCAGGAAATAGGTGAAGTTGTAACTAAGCGTGTAGGAGATACACAATGAGTACTCTTTTACTTCGTTTGGCTGGGCCGTTTCAGTCTTGGGGTACGGAGTCTCGTTTCAATGTTAGGATGACAGATAATGTCCCTTCAAAAAGCGGAGTTATTGGGCTTTTAGCTGCTGCGTTGGGGCGGCGTCGTGATGAAGATATTTCTGATTTGCGAAGATTACACTTCGGTGTGCGCAGTGATTGGGAGGGAACATTAATTCGAGATTATCATACGGCTAAAGTGCCTAAGGAAAAAAATTCTAATGTAACCGAAAGATATTATCTTGCCGATGCAGTCTTTTTGGTTGGTTTAGAAGCTGAGGATCTGTCCTTCTTGCAAAGATTGGAGGAGGCACTCTGTTCACCAGTTTGGTCTCCCTATTTAGGCAGGCGTTCTTGTCCACCTACACAACCTTTAGTTTTGGGAATTCGTGAATTGACACTTTACGAAGCTCTCAGTCAAGAACCTTGGCTGGCTGCTGAGTGGCAGCGGAAAAAGTGTGGAGATGAATATCCTAAACTATCTATTCTTATAGATGATATTGGAATGTCAGGTAATGAAGTAGGTCTCACTGAGTACAGACGCACTATCGTACGAGATAAACCAATCTCTTTTGATCAAAAAAATCGTCAATTTGAATTTAGAATGGTAAAAGACACTGGGCCAGTGATTGATCCTGTAGTAGTTGATCCTGCAATTGGTGAGGAACAGAAAAAGCCGTGATATATTTGCGGAGTTGGAGGAGTTATTATGTATTTTTCCAGAGTGCTGTTAGATACTAATCGTCGCAGTACTATAATAGCCTTAGCTTCTCTCAATAAGTTGCACGGTGCTATTGAGATGGCTTTTCCTGGGCCGCGCCAACATAAAATTTGGCGTATAGACGTACTGGGCGGAAAGACATATTTGCTGATTTTGAGCCAGTCTAAACCCGAATTATCTTCTCTTTTTAAACAGTTCGGACCCGAAGGAGAGTCTGCTACTTGGGAGACCAAAGATTACGATCCGCTGTTGCAACGCATAACACAAGGCAGTTGCTGGCACTTTCGTTTGGTGGCTAATCCTACGTTGAGCCAGGCGAGAAATAATGATGGTGAACGTAAGCGTGGAAAAGTGATGGGCCATATCACGACTGCTTACCAAGAGAAATGGCTCTTAGATCGGGCAGAAAAACACGGTTTTTTACTTAATAATGAAGAATTTCGTGTTGTAAAAAATGGATGGCTTCACTTTCGCAAGGGCAATGATAAATATTTTGTCTCTATCCTATCCGCTACTTATGATGGAATTTTAACGGTTAGTGATGTAGAGCTTTTTCGTGAAACATTGGTAAATGGTTTGGGACGTGGCAAGGCCTACGGTCAAGGCATGTTGACTATCGCCAAACCTGCAGCTTGGTGAAATGAACGATAAGATTGGAATGCTCCGTCCTGAATTGCAGGCTTTGCCTCAAATTCGCGACAGAATGACTTTTTTATATCTTGAGCATTGTAAATTAAATAGAGAAGATAGTGCTATTACAGCTTCTGGGGTAAATGGTGTTATCCATGTGCCAGCGGCTTCTATTTCGGTTTTGTTGCTCGGTCCAGGAACAAATGTGAGTCATCGTGCGATAGAATTGATCGGCGATTCTGGAGTCAGTGTCATATGGGTGGGAGAACATGGTGTGCGTTTTTATGCCTCTGGTCGTTCTCTGACCCATTCATCCAGGCTTTTAATTCGTCAAGCAGAGTTATGCAGCAATCAACGCAAACACCTAGAAGTGGCGAGAAAGATGTATGCTATGCGTTTTCCTGGTGAAGATGTCTCTAACTTATCCATGCAACAATTGCGCGGAAGAGAGGGCAGTCGAATTCGCAGGGTGTACAGTCTGTGTTCAAAGGAATACAACATTCCGTGGAGACATCGCAGTTTTGATCCCGAAAATTACGATGAAAGTGATGAGATCAATAAAGCCCTTTCGGCCGCTCATACTTGTTTATACGGTCTGGCTCACGCTGTAATCTGTGCTCTTGGTTGTTCTCCAGGTTTGGGTTTTGTACACGTTGGCCACGAGCTTTCTTTTGTTTATGATATAGCCGACCTTTATAAAGCAGAGGTCACTATTCCCATAGCCTTTCAAACGGCCTCTAAACAGGAAGACGATATAGGATCAGCCACAAGGCGCAATGTACGTGACGCTTTCGCTAAGACGCGCATTTTAGAACGTATGGTTCGCGATATTCATCTGCTACTTCAAGATGATGAGGAGTGTGGGCAAGGTTCACAGCCTACTATCGAGGTATTATACCTTTGGGATGAGCATCGCGAAAATTTACCTTCAGGTGTTAATTATCAGAATATCGATGAGGCCTAGCGTTGATCGTAATCTGTTTAACTAATTGTCCTCCAAAGTTGCGCGGAGATCTCACTAAATGGCTTCTGGAGGTAAATACTGGCGTCTATGTAGGCAATATTAACGCCAGAGTGCGCGATGAGCTGTGGAAGAGAATTACAGAAAATATTCGCTCAGGACAAGCAACAATGGTTTTCAGCTCTTCAGGTGAACAACGCATGGATTTTCGCGTCCATAATACCACTTGGAAACCTGTAGATTTTGATGGATTGAAACTGATCGCTCGTCCTAACTTAGAGACAGCACCTGATGAAGACAGAGTAAATCTCTCTAAAGGTTTCAGTAAAGCAGCCAAATTTAGAACAATTAGACAAATGCGACATTCTGCATCACAAAATCAGTTTCCATATGCTTACACAATTGTTGATCTGGAAACAACAGGTTTAAATTACAGTAGTGACACAATAATCGAAATTGCTGCCCTTCGAGTTAGAGGAGGGATAGTTGAAGCTGAGTTTAATTACTTGGTTAATCCAAATCGTTCGATTCCTGACAAGATTGTTGAATTGACTGGTATAAGTCAAGATTTAGCAATTGAAAACGGAATGCCTCTGGAGATGGTACTTACAAAGTTTACAGAATTTATAGAAAAAGATAAGTTGTTATGTTGGAATGCGCCTTTCGACATATCTTTTCTTCAAATTGGATGTAAAAATTGTGGTATACCGATCATACGCAACAGAGCTGAAGATCTAATGAAACTTGCAAAAAGACACTTAAAAGGTTTGCCTAGTTATCGTCTTCGAGATGTTGCTAAAAGTATGGGGATCAAATTTGAAGATAAACATAGGGCCCTAAGTGACTGTTATTTGGCTCAAGCTGTCTTTAAGAAGTTGAATGAAAATTCTTCCGATGAATGACGAAAATGCCGAAAGAACTAGTCTTTTCCCCGCACACGCGGGGGTGATCCTAAGATCTTCTGCAACCTCTGCAGGCAGGTTCTCTTTTCCCCGCACACGCGGGGGTGATCCTAAGAGGTAGCAATAACTTTCTTTAAGCCTATTCTTTTCCCCGCACACGCGGGGGTGATCCTAATAAAAGAGAGCAGAGAAGGCGGAATCTCTACTTTTCCCCGCACACGCGGGGGTGATCCTAATAAACCTCTTGTGTAGTTGTGCCATCTCCGCTTTTCCCCGCACACGCGGGGGTGATC
>JAFSXH010000272.1 GCA_017444165.1 bacterium
GCGGCCTACGACCACTATCTCTGGAAAAATATTGGCAGGCGGTGTCTCTCTAATAGTGGGAGCTGAAATTATAAATTTGGCAGACTTAATCTTCATAAACTAACTCCAAAAGAAAGAAGACACCCCGCAGAAGAGTAGGGTGTCCTTTCAAGTTTAAAGATTATTTGTATTCTTCTAAACTTTTGTACGCAGGCATAGAGTGGAGATCTTGATAGAACTTCTCTTCACCTACATTCTCTTTAGCAACGATCAAAGTGGCTGAACCCTCATCGTAGCCCTTCTTTACCAAATCGGCTATGCGCCCTTTAGAAGTGGGATCGCTGTCTATGACCTGGGCTACATATTTGGCACTGGCCTTTTCAAAACGCAGGATACCCTTAATCGTATCTCTCATAATCTTCCTGCGTTCATCCTCAACTCTGACTTGATAATCTCTGTTGCCCTTGCTCGACTGGCAACGTCTCTCGGCGGTAGCGCGGCTGTTGGCAGTGAAAGATTCATTCTCCCAAAGATTGTTGAAGTGTTCTAAGGCTGATTGTTGTTGGGCTACAGATTGAGGATCGTCTGGGTTAAACTGCACGTAACCAGAGTGCTCCCAGTTAGCTCCCATACCCTTATTAGAGAAGTTTGTGCTACCGAAGAACTCGCCTTTATCCGTCAGTATCTCTTTAGCATGTACCTTTCTATCGTGATCGGAACTGCGCGGCAATAATGTCCAATGCACGTCTATACCATGATCCTCTAAATACTGCAGACCAGCGATATTGGGACTGCCGCCGTCAGGGTATACACCAGCATCGGCCACTACTTTTATTTCAAACTCTTTGCCTTGAGCGGCCATCTCATCGCGCTTGGCTACTAACACTGCGGCGACGCTTCTTGTCATAACAAAACCAGGTACGTAGACGAATTTTTCCGCATCTTGGATGGCCTGGATCATTGTGGCGCGTCTTTCGCTGGGAACATCGGCTAAAGCCACTGCCGTCATACCCTTAGGATCACCGCTGGGAAGGTCTATATCTTCCAATTTTGCTAAATTCTCAGGTGAATTAGCTATAGCTACAGTGCGCTCCACTAAATCGAGGAAGTGCTGTTTACCACCTTGGGAAAGGGGAATTTCTTTGCCTTCACGGATACATTTAGCTAACTCTTCACGAGGCATATCTGTATAATCGCTAACTTTTTGGCCCATAGATTCCGCTATAGATTCCAGCTCTTCCAAGGTTGAGGCTCTGGGCAGAGGCCGGTCGGGAGCGGAGGGGCCGTTAGCGCAGTCGAAGAGGGAGATCAACCCTCTAGTGCCCATGTTTACATCGCCTTCCATAAAGTCCGCCAAGGGCTTTTCACCGAAGATTTCGCTAGGTGTGGCATTGGCTGAATCACCAACATCACGGCGGAAGTTCTTCGTCAAACGCTCAGCGGCTGGCCCTTCAATCGTATAACCAGCGTCGATATTTTCACCTGAACCAGCATTGGCGTTCATACCTGAAAGCAAGAATGTGTCACCTACGCGCAGACCCTTGCGGTGCATCAAGTTGCCAGCTTGACCGAGCTTCTTTTCGATGGGATACATAGATACGCCCACATCATCGCCCGATTGAGAGAGCTGGATTAAGGCTCTCAATTTATCAGGAACCTCGGTTATAACTACGTGGCTACCCTTAAAGGCGACCAAGCGGCCCGGATCGACATTGACGCGAACCTTACAACCTGCTTGGGCCGCTTGAGCTAACTTGCCAACAATTTCGTGGCTAGTCAACTCGTAATACTGAGCATCAACCTCTTGAGGATTGCCCGCCTGAGCTGAAGCTATGGCTCCATCGAGCATGGCGTTCATCTGAGGCCAGATCTCGTCGCCGTGGAAGGCTTGAACGGCGTTGCCCTGATACAAGTTGGGGCTAGAGCCATCGCGCAGACCCTGAATGTCCTGCATCATCGGTTCAAGTTGGGATTTTTGTAGGTCGGAGTAAGCTACGTAGGCTGCTACTAGGGAGGTAGGCCCGAAACTAGCTCCAGCTAAGGCTTCTACTGCGGCTTTGGCTTTGGCGAGGCTGAGGGATTCACTAATCTTTTCCGTTCCAGCTCTGAAGACGCAAACATCACTCAGTTCACTCCTGATTGATTCAGATTTGTAACCACTCGCTCTAAAATCGGCTCTCAACTCTTTGCGGTAATTAAAACACGGTCTGCCCAGATCTTCCAACTGTCTTAGATCTTGAGCTGAAACGCTATCCGAAGACTCTACGCGGTCTGCCAGATCACTCCACGCCTGAGGCTCAGGGTTTCCTTCCAAACGTATACCCTTGGCACTTTCAGCCATGTCCCTAATTAAACCAGGATTAATTATATTGCGATCTAGTTGGTAACCGCTGACGCTAAACGTTGAACCGATAGTCATAAGCCACAAACCTCCCTATACAATCTGAATTAAAGCACATACAATTAGAAATGTATAGGATAAAATGTTAAAAAATCGCCGTATTTAACAAGAAGGCAGCTCTGTCTTTATAAAAACAGAACTGCCGAACACTGTTTATAGTGTTTAGAAAATTTTTAGAAGAGTGGTGTTCCTATGTTCATGGGTTCCACGTCAAAGATCTTGGCCAATGTAGCAGAAATATCTGCAAAGGTCTCACGTGTGCCTAAATTTACTCCACCCTCAACTTGTGGAGAGTAAAGCAAAATAGGGGCGTACTCTCGTGAGTGATCGGTGCTGGGACTGGTGGGATCGTTACCGTGATCGGCGGTGAGCATTATCAGATCGTTAGGACCCATCTTGTCCATGATAGTTTTTAAGTAACCGTCAAAGGTCTCTAAGGCTTTGGCAAAACCGGGAGCGTCTTGACGATGACCGTAAAGCATGTCGAAGTCTTCAAAATTAGTGAAAATGAAGCGGCAGTCAGTATCCATTGCTTCTAAAGTAGCTTTGAAATGCTCTTCGTTGCTCTGGGTACGCTTTTTCCAAGCAAAACCACGTCCATCAAAAACTTCAGGTACTACACCCACACCAGCGACTTTTATGCCTTTTTTGTCTAAGCGGTCGATGATATTTTCGGGGGGGCAGATCGGGAAATCTTTGCGCCTCTCTGTGCGACGGAAGGCTCCGGGTTTGCCTTCAAAAGGACGAGCGATAACGCGCTGTACACCGTAATCACCCACGAGAATTTCACGAGCTATGCGGCAAATTTCGTAAAGTCTCTCAATAGGGATGATGTCTTCATGACACGCTATTTGGAAGACACTGTCAGCACTGGTGTAGAGGATGGGCTTCTTTGTTTCCATATGCTCTGGGCCTAAGTCAGCTATGATCTTAGTTCCTGAGGCGGGATAATTACCCAAAATCTCGCTGCCTATACGTTTACAAAACTCATCTACTAGTTCTTTTGGAAAACCTTTTGGATATGTGGGGAAAGCTTTAGGAACAGTTACGCCCATCATCTCCCAATGGCCTGTGACTGTATCTTTGCCTCCTAAAGATTGCTCGCGCAGACGACCAAAGCGTCCTTTAGGTGATTCCAAAGGAGCTCCTCCAACTAGGTTTAGAGCATTGCCTAAACCTAAAGAGCGTAAGGTAGGAATGGAAAGACCATTCACAGCCTTAGCTACATTGACTAAAGTGTTTCCACAAGTTTCGCCCTTATCACCAAAAAGCTCAGCGTCGGGGGCAGTTCCAGCGCCGCAGCCATCCATAACTAAAAGAATTGCTCTGTTTATCATAACTATGCAAATTCACTTAGCTTGAGAGCAATTCCTGCACTTCATTATGTATAGGGTATCGTGGCAACAGTTTACGTATTTTTTTTACGCTATAAGTATGATGCTATGCTATGCTATATTTATAAGCAAATTTAATAGTTTATATTAAATAATTTTATAAATTTCATTGTTCATTAGCCACTCTCGACAAGCCGAGCCTAAGCAATGGCAAGCTGTCTAGGCAGCAACTACCACAATTGGGCGTAGCACTA
>JAFSXH010000273.1 GCA_017444165.1 bacterium
AAGCCTAAAACGGACATAAAATTTTTTAACGCTGGTTACATAGACATTATTAGTCACATCTTGGCTGTATAAGATTACTCCCGTGTCGATATCGCGAAAAATAATATGCCAAGGTCCGCCTTTTTCTGGGAATTGAACCCTTAAACCATCATTGAAGTCAAAACGGATACCTTCAGCAGCTTCCATAGTAGGTATGAGAGGAAGATGCCCATATAATTCATCCACTACCGGGGCTTGTTCAGGTGTCTTTTCGGTCGAGTCTAGATTCTCTTTGTTTTCTATGGGAGGTGGAGGAGTTTGGGGTTGAGAAGATGTAAAATTTTTAGCAGGCTTGGGACTAAGATTGATAGAAAAATCCTGAGCTGGCATGTTATCTCCCACAAGTTAAAAGGTAAACTCGCCCCGCTCAAGTTTTAGAGTTTTGCGGGGATGAAGTGGATGATCTTAGTTGGCTAGTTAAGATTAGCTTGGAGAATTTTCTGATCTTTGAAGAATACCTACTTCAGTCATACGTTCAGCTAGTTGCTGCATGGCATTAAGAGCTTGGATAAAACCTTGGGGATTTAGGATCAGTTCTCCGGCATCTTCCTCCAGGGCTTCTCCTTCATTTTGTCCTTTATAAGTAAACATATTGATGCGGACCATATTGTTAACAAAATGGACTTGGTTAAAACCATCTATATAAATTTTGTCCATAAATTACTTACCTCCTAAGGTTAAGTCTATCTTCATGAGTGTGAGGGAATATTATAGATTATTTTTTTATTAGAATTTAAAAAGTATTTCCAGCGGCTAACACTTTAGACCCAGTGCAAAGCCAACTTCTAACCCTTTGTTTTTTTGTTTTTCAAATAAAGGCTAGTAAGTGTATAGATTTTTATTTTTTTGTGCGAAACGCTAACTCTAAATGAATGCAGGTGTAAGTCCTGTGGTAGGTAAGACCTAACAAGTCGCCTCGAAACTCTAGTATGGGTACTGCATCGTGAGGTGTAGGACTAAGCGTTACATGAGTAGAGCGCGAGCTTTGTATTGAGCCTCGAGAAATATGCCAACCGTTTTGCCGATGTGATAAGAAACATAGCAGGCTACATTAGATTGAGCGTTATTGTGAGTTCAGTCTAAAGCGGCGGGGTCTGAGACCAGAGCGAGCGAAGAAGTTCATTTAGGGGACGTTTGAGAACTGTTTACTATCATGATTTGGTCACATGATTGGAACATTAGGCTCCAGAAGAGTCGTACGGTGTTCATACACGGTAAACAGTGGTCGGATTGACCCATAGTAGCTATGAAGCAACGAATGCCTTGCTTGCCAGCAAAAGCAGAGTTAGTGGAGCCAAGGGGTCAAAGGCTTGTGAACTTGTAGAATTTCCTTAGCAGTCATTACTCAGGGAATGTTTGAGGCGCTTATGCCATCTGCCTTAACAGAAGGGATCCTACGGGTACGAGAGCTAGGTTATAGGAATCCAAACCTTCAATTTACATCAATACTGCATCTTGCTACGTTGCAAATGTTCGAAATTGCGTTTTACGACCTAAGACACAATGCGGCTTGCGGCATAGATCAAGTACAATGGCATGACTACGAGGAAGGAGGAAAGCTTCTAGAGAAACTCAAGGATCTAAGAGAAAGAGTCTTCAACGGCACGTATAAACCCCTACCTGTTAGAAGAACTTACATTCCAAAACAGGATGGAAAGCTAAGACCGTTAGGTATAGCAGCTATTGAAGATAAAATAGTACAAAATGTAATTAAGTTAATAATAGAATCTTTATACGAATCTATATTTGCAGGTTTCTCTTACGGTTTTCGTCCTAATCGTGGATGTCATAATGCATTAGATGCCTTATATGTAAGTATAGCGTATCACAAAGTAAATTATGTTTTGGATGCAGATATCAAGGGATATTTTGACTCAATTCCTCATGGTAAGCTGCTGTCATTCATTAACCGTCGTATTGGTGACCCTAGGGTAATTATCCTAATAAAGGGTTGGTTGAAATATGGAGTTATAGAAAATGATCTAGTTAGTTATCCTGGTCTTGGTACTGTACAAGGTGCGGTGATAAGCCCATTGTTAGCAAATATATATCTTCATTATGTATTGGATACTTGGACTCACATGTGGAGAATTAAAGAAGCCAAAGGTGAAGTATATATAGTTCGCTACGCAGACGATTTCATCGTATCTTTCCAATACAAGAGCGATGCTGAAAAGTACTGGTGCGATCTTGAGCGACAGCTAGGGAGGTTCGAACTACTGCTGCAAACTGATAAGTCCAGGCTGATTGAGTTCGGCAAATTTGCAGGTGGAAACCGAATAGGTAAGGATGTAGATCGTATCCCAGGTACTGAAACATTTGACTTCCTGGGTTTTACCCATATTTGCTCTAGATCTCTTAGAGGTAAATTTAAACTTCTAAGAAAGACTATCGGCAAAAGATTAAATAAGAAAATCCAGGAATATAAGATCAAACTAAAGCAACGTATGCATAACTCGCTAGATAGCATTCTAATTTGGTTGAATCGTAGCCTAAAAGGCTACTATAACTACTACGCAATTCATGATAATCTTGATACATTATGCCAACTTAGATATTTTGTAATAACTTATCTAGGCAAAATGCTAATGAGAAGAAGTCAAAAGGCCAATAGGACGGTAAGTTGGGATTATGTGTTCACAAAGATCGCTCCTTTAATCCCGCTGCCGAAGGTAGTGCATGACTATCCTATTAATAGATTTCGTCAAAGGTGGCAACAAGTCTAAGAGCCGTATGCGGGAATGCCGCAAGTACGGATCCGGGGGGATTGTGGCAGGAAATAATATATCCAGTACTGCAAATACTTTATTATTTATATTAATAACTGCCACTTTTACCCGACATTATCTATTTGCTAATAAAAAAAGTGCAAAAGAGTCTTTTATAAGCCTCTTTTGCACTTTTTTTAAATCTAACAACCAACCCTACTCTGCTCTAATATCTTTCTCTTGCAATTCTTGTACAGCTTCTAAGTACGTTTGCATAAGTTCAGTTTGTTGATCTTCTGGCACATTATTCAAGGTAAGGAGTCGTTGAAAAATATCTTTGACATCTAAATCAGCCAATTTTTCTTCGGCTGGAGATTGACTTAAAATAGATTTTAAGAGTCTCGTATCTTTAATGCGTAACACCTGAAGCTCAGAGTTTTCAACTATTTCTGCTACCCTTTCCCTAAGATTAGCAATCTCTTCTTGGCCTTCATAGATAATTTCAACCCAAGCCGTACTTTTGGCCGCTACTAAGCTAGAAAGAACTTTATAAATGTGCGACCAATCACCTTTAATACTTTCAAGGCTTTGAAATTTAGGAATGGGTATAAGACTAACTTCTGGAGTATGACCCTCAAATTCAAGCAAGCATAGACTTTTTACTTGATTTGCTTCTCCAAAACTCATGGGCAAGGGGGAACCACTGTAGCGAATGTTGTTTTGGCCCTGCACAGTTTGGGGAATATGTAAATGGCCTAAGGCTACGTAATCAGGGGTGGTACCAAAAATATCTTGAGACACATGGGCTAAAGTACCTACATAGAGGTCGCGCACTCCATCACCTTCTAAGGTTTGTCCACCTTGGGTAAATAAATGACCCATGGTGATCAAGGGAAGCTCTTCGTTATACTCTTTTCGTAAGTTAGCGGCTTCAGATGTTATTTTAGCGTAATGCTCTTTTAGGCCAGCTAGCATTTTGCTTTCTTTATCTTGGTCGCTTTCTCCTGCTTGAGAAAGCCTTAGATCCCTATCCCTAAGATAAGGTACAGCCAAAACTATAAGTTCTGGTTCTCCGCTTTTATTTTTTAAGACTAAAATTTCATCTTCCAAATTTTCGGTAGCCTGGCCAATAACTTGGATGCTGAAGGCTTTGAGTAATTCACGGGGCGCATTGAGAAAGGAGGGAGAATCATGATTGCCTCCGATAATAACTACATGCCGACAACAAGATTTTACAACTTTATGTAAAAATTGATAGTAGAGTTCTTGAGATCGGTTGCTAGGAGTAGTTGTATCAAAGATATCTCCACTTATTAAAAGCACCTCTACTTGTTGTTCCTGAATGGTATTAATCAACCAAACTAAGAAGGATTGAAATTCATCGTAACGTTTTTGGTTATGCAGACTTGCACCAAGATGCCAATCGGAAGTATGAATAACACGCAATTTGGACATA
>JAFSXH010000274.1 GCA_017444165.1 bacterium
AGGCTTGCAGACTATTTGAAGACAATCGCTTTCAACTGGAGGCTGAAATTTTTGGTGAGGCTGTAAGTTACATAAAATCTTGTCAGAAGAATAAATCTTTGCAACCTAGAGAGCTTCATTGTGTTTTAGCTGTGGCTAAAAGTTCGCGTACAGTAAATACTTATCTGCGCTCTCGTTTGGAAGACTATCCGCTTCTGGCTGATCGCGCCCTGCGTTTGGGAGTCTTTCGTGATTTGGAAAAAAAGTTGAATAAGGCTATAACTGCGGATGGTGAACTTTCAGCTAATGCTAGCCCCGCTCTCTCTAGGTATCGGGAGAGTTTAGCCGCTAGCAGAAATGCTGTCGATGAGCGTTTACACGAAATTTTGCGAGATTCGCGTTACAGCCGCATGATCCAAGAGCCAGTTATTATCACTCGATTTGAGAGGGATGTTATACCGATTAAAGCCGAATATCGCACTCACTTTCCTGGCTTAATTATCGATCAATCTTCCAGTGGGGCCACCCTCTTTATGGAACCTCTGGCAGTGGTGGAGTTGAGCAATGCGGCCCGTTCAGCGGCTCTGGCAGAAAAGGCTGAGATCAATCGCATTTTACAGAGCTTGAGTGAGGAGATTGGTAAAGTTGCCCGTCCTCTTCTCGACAGTGTTGAGGAGTTGATCTGGTTAGAGGCTCTTCAGGCTATAGTCAAATATTCTATTCACAGTCAAGCCCAGATTGTCCCTGTGGAGGAGGGCATACCTCTGCGTCTTTTAGGAGCTAGGCATCCTCTTTTAATAGAGAGATTGGGCTCAAAGGTCGTACCGACTACCTTCGATCTTCCCGAAGATCTCAAAATTTTAATTATGACTGGCCCCAATACTGGTGGTAAGACGGTCTCTCTCAAAACCGTGGGTTTAATGGTTATGATGGCTATGAGCGGTCTGCCGATTCCTGCCGATTCTGGTTCGCAGATACCGTTTATAGAGCATATTTGGTCTGATATTGGTGATGAACAGAGTATTATGCAGAATCTCTCTACATTTTCGTCTCACATGAATCAGATTATCAAGATGCTACCCCAAGCTGGAGAGCATACCTTAGTCCTTTTGGATGAGTTGGGTTCTGGTACAGATCCTGTTGATGGCGGAGCCTTAGCGGAGGCTATTTTAGAATACCTTTTATCTAAGAATACCCTCACTTTTGTCACTACCCACCTTTCAGAGTTGAAGAAGTTCGCCGCTCAACATGACGGTATGAGCAATGCGGCTATGGAGTTTGATTCTAAAACTCTGGAACCGACCTATCGCATCATTATGGGGGTTCCTGGACGCTCTAACGCTCTGCAGATCGCTAGCAATTTGGGGTTGCCTAAATATATTGAGCGCAGGGCTTTAGAGATATTAGGTGGTGATGATCTCCAAGTTGAAGGTCTGTTGAGCGAGTTAGATCGTGAGCGTGAGGTTAATGAGCGTTTGGCTAAAAAACTGCGCGATCAGTTGTCGCAGATGGGCCGTCTGCGCTCCAGTTACGAAGAGAAGATCGCTCAAGCTGAAGGGGAGTGTGTGCGTATGCGCTCTGAGGCCGCCAAAGAGAGCAAGGAGCTTATGGAGACTTCGCGCAGGCGCATTCACGATCTCACCGCTAATATGCGCCGTCAACTTGCCCAATTGTTAAACATTCGCCGTCAGTCAATAGTAGAGTTGCGATCCGCCGCTCGTCAGTTGGGTGAGGCTTTAGTCAATTTTGAAGCTTTGGAAGAATTAGTTGCCTTGAGTCCAGTGGCGAGCAGAGCTTTGGCTTTGGCCTTGCAAGAGGCGATAAATTACAAAAAGTCTCATGATGGTTCTGCTGTTTCTAATCCTGTATCAGTAACGGATGATACAGAGGATGAATCTGTAGCTGTGGCCTACGAAGAGGTTGAAAAGATCGGCAATATAGATAATTTAGATAGGTATCTGCGTGAACAGGCCCGTTTAGCTGAAGGAGAATTTGATGATATTGGCCAGCGCAGTGACAAAATGCAGAAGAAGGCTGGAAATAAAAAATTTA
Source organism: bacterium (assembly GCA_017444165.1). GTDB lineage: Bacteria > Vulcanimicrobiota > Xenobia > Xenobiales > Xenobiaceae > RGIG3641. Next base: position 2,032 of record JAFSXH010000274.1, read on the forward strand.
ATGATACAAAACTAAACAAGCGTTTTCAGGATACTACCGCGCAAATTAAGGAGATCTTAGAGGAACCTCAAGAAGAATCAGAGATTGCAGAGGAATCGGAATTAGAGGAAGAGGTTGAGATTAATCTTCCCCTGGAGGTAGGTTCTCACGTCTTTGTGGCTCGCTATGGGCAGGATGGTACTGTTCTCTCTCTCTCAGAAAATAAGGCTGAAGTGCAGATCGGAGTTATTCGTATTAAAGTAAAGCGCGAGGATCTGCAGGTGTTAGCTCCAGAGAAGAGCGAGGTCGTCAATCTGCCCAGGGGTACTACTATGAGTTTTCTCACTAGTCGCATAGATCTCCATGGCAAAAATGTGGATGAAGCTCTTTGGGACTTGGGAGCGCACATAGACAAGGCTTTTATGAGTGGAGTGCGTCAGATTGAGGTCATTCACGGTATAGGTACGGGGACTTTACGTAAGGCTGTAGTGGAGTATGTGAAAAAACATCCTTCCGTAGCTTCTTATCGCATGGGTAAGGCCAGTGAAGGGGGGATTGGGGCCACTATTGTGGAGTTAAGTAATCATTAACTTCGAAATTTTGTTAGAAACAAAAAAAATTTTTGTAGGTTGTATCTCTCAACAGTGGAAATTCTCAGTGGATAAAAATGAGGAGTTGTCTAACTATGAATAAGGGTTTTTGGAAATTATCTTTAGCTTGTGTTTTAGTTTTAGGTTGTTTGACGACTGTGCCCGCTTTGGCTAAAAATAGCGACAGCGACAGTGACACTAAGCGTCCTCCGCACAGACATGCCGTGAGAGATACAGACAAAAATGATTCTGTTAGACCTGAGCGTCATCGTTCTTCCACTGATAAAGATGGTACAGTGAGAGGAGAACGTCGTAACTATACTGACAGGGATAATACAGTAAATAATGATCGTCGCCATCGTTCTGACAAGGACAGCACAGTAGATAGGAATCATCGCCATCGTTATTCTGATAGAAAAAATTCAACAAGAACGAGTGATCGTCGCAATTATTCTGAGAATGCGAGAGATGATCGCTATCGTGACAATAACTATAACTATAACGGTAATGTCAGAAATGATAATAGATATAATGATTTTACTGGTACTAAAGCTAGGGTTAGGCGTGGTTATATGCAGGATGGGCGCGAAGTTGAAATAATTGACTATGGTAACACTGGAAGTAGTAATTCGCGTTATTCCCGTGATGGGCGTTATTCCCGTGATAGAACAGTAGATCGTGTAACTTCTAATTTAAACCTGAGTGATTCTCAGAAGCGCAGAATGGAACCTTACATTCGCGATATGTACGATAGGTTCGATAAATCTTCTGTGGGTAATAATCGAGATTATAACAACTCTCGCAATCGTGAAGCCTTTAGAAATTTCAAAGACAGAGTCAGTCCCAATTTGACTGATGAACAGCGCAAGAAGTTAGATCGTATGGATATACGAGATATTTTAAGATAAGCAGAGGTAATGGAATATGAAAAAATTTGTTTTGGGTTTAGCAGTTACTGTAATAAGCGCGGCTAGTCTGTTCGTTATTCCCACTTTGGCCGACAAGGATTGTAAAGATAATGCTTGTCCCAGTCAGAAGCAGTGTCAGGGTGAAAAACGCCACTGTCGCAAGGATATAGAGCGCGGAGATCGCGGTTCCCATCATGGCAAGAAGATGCACTGTCGCAAGATGGCTAAATCTTTGGAACGTGAATTAGATCTTACCGAGGCTCAGCGCAAGAAGGCTGATCCTATATTTAAGGATTTTGAAACCAGATTAGAGGAGCTCGGTCGTGGAGCTAAGGATGACTTTGAAAAGGTTTTGACCAAGGAGCAGAAGGCTGAGTTAGAAAAGTTTAAACCTGGAAAGGCTGAGAGGCCAGCGGGCCATCCTAACATTAAGTTGAGTGAGGCTCAGAAAGCTACTTTGAAGCAGGCTAAAGAGGCTCGCGAAGGAAAGGCTGAGGCGGCTTTCCAAGAGTTAAAAGGGCGTTTACAGGGCATTTTGACCTCTGAACAGCAGCAAAAGTTGTCTTCTATAAACTTCAGAGAATTTAGACATCGTAAGCACGGTCATGGCGGCCCTCGTCCCGACATGGACGGTCGTCGTGGTGGTCCTCGTCCTTATGTGGATTGTCGTCATGATGGCCCTCGTGCCGATATGGATGGTCGTCGTGGCGGACCTCGCGGTGAGTTTGAGAGGCCTCCTTTTATGATGCTCAACCCGCAGGAGGTTAAGGAACTCAATTTGACGAGTGAACAAGAGGCTAAGATTGCCAATATTTTCGATAAGCATCGTAAATCTATGCGCGAGTCTAAAAAGAGCATGGATGAGGAACTCATGAAAGTTTTGACCGCAGAGCAGAAGGCCAAGTTGGAAAAGATGAAAGAGAATAAAATGCGCAGGAGAGGTTGTACAGATTATTAAGCTCTTTCTATTGGGTTTCAGTTTGTAGGTAATGGCGAGGAGTTTGTGTAAGCAGACTCCTCTATTTTTTTGTGATGATAATTTTTTTTAATGGATAAGAATAAATATTTACAAGAGATAACTGAGATAAAAGAACCTGCTCGACTCAAGGAGTATCTCTCTGCACACACTGTAAAGGTTTTGCGCGAGATCCATCCTCCGCGAGCCACTTTGCGACTCTTGGAGGGGGACATAGTTACTAAGGATTATTTGGACTGTTCGGTTGCTTATTACAACACTTTGGGACGTTGGTTACTTTGGCGCGAACAGCACATTTACGAAAAGTTGCGTGGTGTA
>JAFSXH010000275.1 GCA_017444165.1 bacterium
CCTTTATACATGCAATTTAGCCTGCAGGGGTTGCACTGTCGAGAGGCATACTGGCAAACTTTCAGACAGACTAAGCGTAGCCCAGTGCCTTAACGCTGTGGAAGAATCTAATGTCCCTATCGTTTCCGTCTGCGGCGGTGAGCCTATGCTCTACCCTGAACTTCCTGAACTTTTATCTAAGTTAATCGAGAGAGGCAAGTACATTATCCTCTGTACCAATGCTCAACTTTTAGATACAAAGATGTTCGGCATTATTCCCCCTGATAGACACCTCTTTATAAATGTCCACTTAGATGGCATGCGCCAAACTCAGGAATATGTCTGCAACCGCCCTGGTGTGTGGGATAAGTCCATAGCCATGATCAAAGAGAGCAAGCAGAGGGGCTATCTGACTATTACTAACTGCACCGTTTACAAAGAGACTAATGTAGACGAATTGGAAGAGCTCTGCCAACTCTTAACCTCTATAAATATTGATGGCATATTTATCTCTCCAGGTTATCAATTTGAAAGCGTCAAAGAAGATGTCTTCTTGACCCAAAAGGATATTGAAGAGAAGTTTGCCAGAATTAAGGGTTTCGTCAATAAGTACAAAATACTCAACACCCCTGCCTTCTTCGAGTTCTGCGCTGGAGAGCGTCAATTAGATTGTACTCCCTACTCTACAGTAAATTACACTCCTCACGGTTGGAAGGCTCCCTGTTATCTAGTCGATAGTACGGAATATTATGATGACTTTAAGACCTTCTGGGAAAGTGTCAATTGGGATTATTGGGAGAAGCATACGGATCCGCGCTGTGCCAATTGTCGCATGCACTCTGGTTTTGAGCAGAATGCTGTAGCTCAAGCCATGACAAACTTCAAAGATGTTCTCAAATTAGCTGCCTGGCAGTTTTCTGGCTAATTAATGAAAGAAGTTTGGGATATACTCACTCTATCCTTTCGAGAGTGGCCGACGATACTTAAGATAAAGAAGTTATGGATAGTAGAATTGCTCTATGTACTCTACTATCTTGTGCGTTTGCCCTCTTTTGATATATGGTTACAGAGGAGGCTGATACCAGATCGAGCCGCCGAAGATTTTCGTTACGGTGAGACCCCTTATCATACAGGGTTAAAGCTCCTGCAGTTAGCTGAAGTCAAAGAGGAAGACAACTTTTTAGACTTAGGTTCAGGGCGTGGCAAGATGGTCTTTTTGGCCGCTTTAGCTACTGGCTGTCAAGCCAGAGGCGTTGAGATGTTACCTAGCTACAATATTTTAGCCAATCGCATCAAGAAAAATGCCCATTTAGATGATCGCTTACAATTTCTGGATGATGACTTTTTGGAGTGCGATCTCACTGGAGCGAACGTAATATTTACTGCTTGTACCAGTTGGTCTCAATTGACTCGCGATCTTTTGTTAGATAGAGTGGATGAATTGAGCGAAGGTACACGTTGGATCTCAGTTGGCAGAGAGCAAAAACACCCGAATTTGAAACTTTGGCAAAGTGGTAAACTGCTATTTAGCTGGGGTTATGAGAATTTTTGGATCTACAAAGTAGAACGTAAGAAAGAGAATGAGTGATGAAAATGGACATATACTTAGCTAAACCTAGGGGATTTTGCGCTGGAGTACACCGCGCCATCTCTATTGTAAATTTTGCTCTGCAAAAATTTGCCGCTCCTGTTTACGTGCGCCACGAGATAGTTCACAATTACCACGTTGTCAAAGAATTAAAGGACAGTGGTGCCATCTTTGTAGACGATCTCCAAGATATTCCTCGCGGTTCAGTGGTAATATTCTCCGCTCACGGAGTGTCTCCTAAAGTAAGAGAAGAGGCTCAAGAGCGCGATCTAAAAGTCATCGATGCTACCTGCCCCTTAGTAACAAAAGTACACCTCGAAGTAAAAAGATACGTCAAAGAAGGACACCATATAATCTTGATCGGCCATCGCAAACACGTGGAAGTGGAAGGTACTATGGGTGAGGCTCCTAACGACATAA
>JAFSXH010000276.1 GCA_017444165.1 bacterium
GCTAAGGTAGGAACTGATGATGTGACAGCCATAGAAAATAAACGGCTCATTGCACCAACATTTGGAGCAATCGACATCTCGTTGTCATTTAGAATGACGATTAAGTTGTTGGGACGCGCATCACCAGCTTGATTTAACGCCTCAAAGGACATGCCACACGTCATGGCACCGTCACCAAGAACCGCAATGACGGAACGTTCAGGATCCGTCTTTTCAAGGGCAAGGGCCATGCCCAGAGCCGCTGAAATGCTGGTACCAGCATGCCCTGCACCAAAAGCATCATAAGGACTTTCGTCACGACGTAAAAATCCAGCTAGACCGCCTTTCTTACGAAGGGTTTGCATCTTAGAGAGACGCCCCGTCAGCATTTTGTGGATATAGGCTTGGTGCCCGACATCCCAAATTAAACGATCGTTTGGGGTATCAAAGAAGTAATGAATGGCAACGGTAAGCTCTGTAACGCCTAAACTTGAGGCTAAGTGCCCGCCAGAAAGCGCAACGCTGTCGATAAGCTCAGAACGCAACTCTCCTGAGAGCCGCTCCAACTCACGATAACTAAGGGATTTAAGCCCTTGTGGTAGTTTTATTTTGTCTATCAGGCGTTTCATTACATCAAAAAAGAATATCCAAGCTGTCCCCTAAATATACCGTGCTAGGGGTTCGTTTGCAAATTGTGGTTTTAGGGAAAAATTGTGCAAAAAAAGAGGAGACAGTGCCCACCTCAGCTGCCAGCTCGTTTGTGTATTGTTTTTATTGTGCTAGAATCTGACCTGTGTTTTAAAAACACAGTTCAAATTATAAGTTAATAACAGGGTAGTATCGTTATGGAACTTAAAACCTTAAAAAGTAATAATCAGGAAGAAAAAACTCAGCAAAAAAATGGGGTAGTTATCAATAGAGAGGGATATGTTCCCTCTAGGGTAATGCTTACCGATATTGATTTAAGCAAAGAAAATATAGCTAGACTTTTTAATACTCTAGGCTACGACTTGCCTGATGTATACGCCGAAGAATTTTATAGGAGCCTTGTTTCAAAGAATGTTCCTCTTTCAATTCCAGCAGGTGATAGATCATATAGCTATATACTAATAACAGAAGAAAAGAATTATCTTGTACGCCCTCTTGACGCTGAAAGAAGGATTGAAGTTGAAGAGGAGATAGTTGTGTCATCTGTAAATGTAGATTTTCCGCCTGTTATTTTGCATGCTGATATGCGCTTTGGAAAGTTTGATGTAGAAGTAATTCTCGATCGTGAAGATCTTGACGATGAGACGTGTTGGAGCTTTGCAGACACCTTGTCGCGTATGCGTGTTGGAAAACCAGCTAGTGGAGTCTCTGCCCATAAAATAAGCGAAGATAGTGACGAGTTAACTTATCTCGGTGATGATATTTCTCTTACCTTTTCGCCAAGTTTATCAAAAGAAGAGGCGACCTGCGCTATGCCTCGTGTCAAAAGAGAGTACGATGAGCTGTTGGTGCCGTATTCCATTCAAATCTCTACAACAGATAAAGAGTTAGAGAAAAAGGTGATGGCACAATTCGAATCTGAAAAAATTCAAGATCTATTTGATGCAAACGCTTTTGAGGCACTCAAAGTTGCTTTGGCACAGCCTGAGGAGACTCCGTTTGTGGTATTGGATATGATACATAATGAAAGTAAGAACTTGCGTTTTATGTTCTCTAATGACTGCACAATCGCATCTGAGGATATGTATGATCCAGATGCTGATTGCGCTGATGAACTAGAAGAAGATGATGTGGAAGAATATAACGAAGAAGACTTGGATGAAGAAACAGACGAAGAGGATGATGGTGTAGTCATTGGTGAATCTGATGATGAATTTGTAGAAGACGACGAAGACAATGTGAATTACGCAGAAGACGATAGAGATACTCAGGATATGTATTTCCAGGTAGAGGTTAATGATTCTCCGATTGGTCGTATGTATGTAAACGTTGCTGAGAAGATGTATTATGAGCCAACAACGAAGTACA
>JAFSXH010000277.1 GCA_017444165.1 bacterium
AATTTATTATATTTTATAATTAAAGATCACCCCTTTTACGATGGAAATAAGCGGATTGGAGCACTGCTTTTTATTGTCTTTTTGACTATGAACAAGGTGCATCTAACGGCTAACGGTGAGACTAAGATTTCTGATCGAGCGCTGACGGCGATTGCTCTTTTAATCGCGGAGAGTAAGCCAGCAGAAAAAGATTTGATTGTAGCGCTGGTTTGTAAGTTGCTGGAGGGATAATGGAGCTGAAGAGAGCGCATTGGAACAGAGAAGATTACCAGGAGTTTGGGGGGATTTTATTGTCGCATGGAGATGAAGGACTTGCGGAGTTTGAACGAAGAGGAATTCCAGTGGAGCGACCGATTTTGGGAGTGCGGACGCCAGCGATGCGCAAGATGGCGCGAGAGATTGTACGGGGAAATTGGCAAGAGTTCTTAGATTTTGAGCCAGTAAGTTTTGAGGAGCTAACGATAAGAGGATTTGTGATAGGGCTGTTGCCATATAATGAAATGAGAGCAAGGTTAGGGAAATTTTTGCCACTGATTGACAACTGGGCGACTTGCGATATGTTTTGTGCAACTTTGAAATCCGTAAAGCAACGGCGAGAGGATTTTTTAGAGGTGATTTTGCCGATGCTCAAAGGTGGGGAGTTTGAGGTGAGGACTGGGCTAGTGTTGCTACTAGACTATTATGTGGATTTTGACTATCTGCAGGTGATTTTTGAACAGGTGGACAAGGTAAAGGAACGAGAGGAATATTATGTGAGAATGGCAGTAGCGTGGCTACTCTGTGAGTGTTATGTAAAGTACCCAGACGAGACGTATTTGTATCTGAAGCAGAATAGCCTGCCAGATTGGATTCTGCGTAAGACAATTAGTAAAATTAATGATTCTTATCGGGTGATGCCAGAGGAAAAAGAGTTAATAAAGGAGCTAAGATGAGATTGAGACCTGGAGACAAGGTGCAGCATTTTAAGCGAGAATTGCTGACGGATGCAGAATTGATACGAGAGCCAGAGATGTATTTATATGAGATTGTAGGGATAGCAGTACACTCGGAGACGAGAGAAGAACTGATGGTTTACCAAGCGTTGTATGGGGATAAGGGGATGTATGCACGACCGCTAGAGATGTTTTTATCCGAAGTAGATCATATAAAGTACCCAGAGGTGAAACAGAAGTATAGGTTTGAAAAAGTTGACGACAAACGTTGATTAAAGTAAAATGAGTTTAGGTGGACGAGTCCCCAGGTCTCGTCCGAGGGTTTTGTCTAGCTAGCTTATGCTAGTTAGACTTTTTCTTTGAGTTTCTACGTCGCCAGAATGGTAGAATATCTAAAATGATAGCCACTCTAAACATCCTATTGACTCCTTTCTAACAGACTCCTAGCTATCCTAGGGCTAACTGTTCAATTAGAGCCTGCCTACAAGCATACCAACCACCGTATCAGTATAGGGTTCTAATTAAACCTCAAAGAACAACCCTGCGCGCATGATAGCATAAACGATGAAAGTTTTGCAACCATAGACGGAATAGACCTGTATTCACAGATATTAAACTTATAGAAAATTTTTAGCAATTAGTCAGTTTTTTGTGGTTTTATTTTTTAAATTATGAATATGAGCTTGGCGAATTTGCTCGTTTGGTCGTTCTAGAGGTTTTAATTTGCTATAAATCTGTTGAATATTTTTATTCATAATTTCTGAGCTTGGGAGAGAATGATAAATTTCTTTTAAGTGACCGCTGTACTCTAAAAAATACTCATTTGGTGGTATGTTTTTAACTTTCCATTTTCCATTTGTAGTAGTCGCTACAAGTGGAATAATTGGCAGGTCGTCAATTTCTAAGAAATTGCTGAGTTGCTTTGCATGATAACGATTTTGAGAGATTGGGTTAGGGAAATAAAACTTTTTCTTCCTAAGTATTGAATCCATTTTTTGCGCCGACCATCACCATAAATGTTGCCATTGTAGTTTTTGCACTCAAAAACCAAGAGACCTTTTCTAGATAGAACGATTAAATCTATCTCGGTAGTGCCATTAGGGGTGCGGATGTAAACGTTACG
>JAFSXH010000278.1 GCA_017444165.1 bacterium
TAACGGAAGATACTTCAAAATTCAGTATTGCTACCTTCAGAAGGAAGAATCTCAAGACGTTTCCGCCGACAATGTTCTTGCCATTGACATTGGCCTTGAAAATCTGGCTACTTGTGTTACTAATACCGGGACGACGTTCATAATTATCCGTCGGAACATACGGATGTGTTAGAAGCAAGGAATCTAAGTACTATTTTCGTGAAGGTTTAATTGCAATGCTCGATGAGTTAGAGCCAGAAGTAGTCCTTGTTTATGGATCTATGCCCAAACAGGTATTTAGTGGTCTCGAAAAACGCACCCGCTTCATTTGTTATCCAGATTGGATTACCTATAAAAAAGCAGGTGGCAAATAATGGGTACAACTAAAAGCGGAAGATACCTTAGTACAAAAGGTTCAGGAAGAATTGCTAGTGATTTTGCTCTTGTTCATTCCAATGAAGGAGATTTTGCTTGGAAACTTATTACTGTTAAAGGTAAAAAAGTAAAGAGGATAAGGTTAGCTAACGGTGGACATGGTCAAAAAGGAATGTACCTACTTAACAAATACCATATTGATTATCACGTTGTAAAGACATATTCAAATGGTGTTAGAGTCGGATATGTTCCAGATCATAAACAAAAAAGAAAGAGAAGTGGTATGTCCCAATCTTGGTTTACTGAAACCTGGAATGCTAAAGATATAAAGCGTGCTGGAGAACATGTTGCAGGTTTAAAACGTAATCGACGAACTGAGGACGGAAAACCTATTTTTGGAGTATACAAAGGTGTCAGGGTTGGAGTTATAAGAACCAAAGGTAAAATTGCCACTATATTTCCAGATAGTGATCAAAGAGCCGTACTCAATAGGAGGCAAAAAAAGAAGTGATAACTGAAGAGATACGTGCAGCTATTGATAAAAGAATTTCTACTAATGACGAGTGGGCTTATGGTGTTGAACAGTGTTATAAGGAAGAAATAAATATTCTTTCTAGGAATATTGAAGACACTATAAATTTTCTTGAAAATGAGTGTACAGCTGATGAATTCTCTTGGCTCAGTGAAGTCTTTGATGATGTAGCACAAAAAACACAAAGTCGGAAATTTGTCAGTTGTTTAAACAAAATAGCTAATAAATTTTCTGAAGAGTGTAAAAAGTATAGAATCGATAGGGCCATTCAGTACGCTGAAGAGGCACTGATTGAAGAATAGTATCTTTTAACTGATGAAAAGAAATTGAGCCGCACCTTTTATCTAAGATGCGGCTCGTTACACGTTTATGTTAGTTCTGTTCTTTAATGATTTCGGGAACTTGGGCTAACACTTCATCCAACCTAGCTAAATCCTTGGCTCCAGCCAGGGCCATGTCATAACGGTCTCCATCGCCTCCACCTAACTCTTTAACGAGTTTACCCGCTTGGAAACCAGCTTTGACGTAATCGAGGGTAACCAGAACTAACAGGACAACCTTATCTTGGTTAGGGCCAGCTAAGATGGCGATGTCCTGGAACTTCTGCTTCAATTGATCGGCCATCTTGCGCAACTCATCGAGAGTGACACTATCCAGCTTGTAGAGCAGGTAGGGTATACCTGCAATTGTCTGCACACTATCACTGATGTTGGCGGCTTTGCTGGCGGCTATGGCCTCTTTGAGTTTATCTAACTCCCTCTCCAGCTTCTTCTGGTTCTCTAAGAGGCTATCCAGATGCTGAGGGAGATCGTTCTTACTCGTATGTAAGAACTCACAAGCCTTCTCTAAAGAACACCTCTCATCTTTGATCAGCTCCAGAGCAAAATGACCGGTTACAGCTTCGATACGGCGCACATCTGCGGCGATAGCCCCTTCGGAGATGAACTTGAGAAGACCAATGTCACCCGTATGGGTACAATGGCAACCGCCACAGAGTTCCTGAGAAAAACCACCATATTTAGGTTCTCTTGGACGAGTCTTCGCTGCCGACATTGATGACGCGTACCATTTGCCCGTACTTGTCGTCGAAGAAAGCGATGACCGATTCAGGTTTATCTTTGATGTCGATTTCTAACCAGCTCACACTTTGGTTCCATTGCTCAATGCTTAAAATCTCGATAAAATCGGCATTCCTTTTATTTCATTTTTTATCGCTTCGACCCATAAAGAAAAAAGAGCCGTTAAAACGCCATTTCACAGGCTTTTAACAGCTCTTAAAGGGTTATTTAAAACAATTAAAAAGGAAATAAAACGGATCTAAGAGGACATTTTGTCGCAAACTACTTTGAGAGGGCTGATCTTAGAAAAACCACAACTATAGGATTTAAACAACTTAGCAAA
>JAFSXH010000279.1 GCA_017444165.1 bacterium
GGTTCAAAAACGAAGAGGTGCGGATCGAGTCCAGAGACGTGGCATATCTCCGTAAGAGCCATTTGACCGATACCCTGCCCCATACAGGCGGCCGAAGTGCGGATGTGAATCTTACCACCTTCTATACTTAAAAGTACACGTCCAATATCTTTGCGTCCCATACCAGTACCAGAGTTTTTGAAACCACAAGCAATGCCAGCATAGGGACTAGAATAATAAACGTCCTTCAGGGCCTCGATACAAGCTAACATGTTAGTGTTAGGATCGGCCTTTTGGCCATTGGGCAGAATATCTCCAGGTTTTATGGCGTTGCGCCTGCGGAACTCCCAGGGATCGATACCGACCTTCTCGGCCAACAAGTTAATATTCATCTCCGTGGCAAAACAGCTCTGAGAGACACCGAAGCCGCGAAAAGCCCCAGAAGGAGTATTATTCGTATAGACCGACATTCCCAAAATATCAACATTTTGATAATTGTAGGGGCCAGCCGCGTGGGTACAGGCGCGATGCAGAACGGGCCCTCCCAATGAGGCATAAGCTCCAGTGTCGGCGATAATCACCGCTTTCATACCCGTTAAAAGACCATTCTCATCGCAAGCAGTAGTGAATTCCATCTCCATAGGATGGCGTTTTACGTGATAATTTAACGATTCTTGACGTGTATATTTAACTTTAACGGGCTTCTTCGTAATCCAGGCCATTAGAGCGGCGTACTGTTGAACAGACATATCCTCTTTACCGCCGAAACCGCCACCCACCAGAGGAGCGCGACAGTGTACTTTCTCTTCGGGGATCTGCAACATTAACGCACACTCGCGCTGAACATCATAGACAGATTGGCTCGAAGTGTAGATCAAGAGACCGTCCTCACCCTCAGGCAGAGCCACAGAACATTCTGGCTCAAGGAAGCCGTGTTCTTGCCAAGTCGTCTTGTACTTGCGCGTAACAACATATTTAGATTTCTTTATAGCTTCATCAGCGTTACCGCGCACTAAATTAGCCCGACTCATAACATTTCCATTGGGATGGATCAAGGGAGCATCGCCACTCAAAGCCTGATACGGAGTAGTCACGGGCTTAAGTTCCTCATAATCGACTTCTACTAAAGAAGCGATCTCTTCCAATCTATCTTTATTGTTAGTGGCTACTACGGCCAAAGCATCTCCAACGTAACGAGTTATATCGCCTTCACCTAAAATAACATCCCAATCCTGTATCACATGACCGATCTTGTTGCAGGGAACATCTTTTTTAGTTAAGATCTCTACACAATCAGGATCTTCTAAAGCCTTGGAAACATCTATTCTTTTAATAAGAGCACGAGGATACTTAGAGTATACTGGTTTGGCATAGAGCATGCCCTCAAGTTCAATATCATCAGCGTAAATACCAGTACCGTTCACCTTCTCATACGCATCTATGCGTTTTGCCCTTTCATTCATATGTAAAGACTTAGGCTCTTCAGGAATTCCAATATTTTCGCGGAAATATTTAGCAACCATTAAAATAGCTTCTTCGATCTTTTTGTAGCCAGTGCAACGACATATATTGCCTTTGAGAGCCTTTTTAATATCTTCAATCGTAGGTTGAAGATTGACATCCAATAAACTTTTAGCCGAAATAATCATACCTGGAATACAAAAACCACACTGCACCGCTCCAGCTTGAGCAAAGCAATGTTCGTAAACACGCATCTCTTCTTTAGGAATACCTTCTACAGTCAGAACCTTTTTGCCGACTAATCTACTCAAAGGGATGACACAAGCCTTAGTTTTTTTACCATCAACTAAGACGGTACACGTTCCACACACACCCTCACTACAACCATCTTTAGTAGCAGTAAGATGGAGATCATCGCGCAAAAAGCGCAGGAGCTTTTTATCATGCGCAGATTCATAATCACGGCCATTGACATTTACTGTGTACATAAAAAAAAATGATTCTCCTACAAAAAAAGCCGCGCCAACTAGAAGACGCGGCACTAAACAACTAGATACCGAACTTAGTCAAAAAATCGCCCAACAAATTCATACAGACACCCTTGCGGTACTCGGCAGAGACACGTCCGCGAGTCAAAACCATGCGCTCGGAGTAAGCCTGCAGATAATCTTGGCGCAACTCTCTAGCCTCGGCAATAGTCTTGCCTAAGAGCATCTCCTCAATATCTTTGTAGCGCAAAACTGTATCGGCCACAGCTCCAAAAGCCGCGGCGATATTGGTAATCTTTCCCTCTTCAGAAGCAAAGACACCCGCAAAAGAGACACGGGAGATCGCTAACGCGTTGCGGCCGCCTACCTTCGTGTAAGCGTAATTTTCAATGCCTTTACTAGGTAAAAGTATCTCAGCGATCAACTCATCCTTAGCCAGGTCTAACTTTTTGCGCCCTAAGTAGAACTTGTCCACATCAATAATGCGCTCGCCCTTTGCGGAGACTAAACGCAACTTAGCGTCTGTGGCAAACTCGATAAGTACGGAATCAGCCTTAGCCGAACCGTTACCCAAATTGCCTCCAAAGGTTCCAGCATTGCGGATAGCTGGGGCGGCAATGCGCGAAATAGCCTCTTTCATGAGAGTCGGAACATCGGGATTGTGTATGGCCTCCGTAAAAGTTACCGCCGCTCCGATATGGACGTACTGTTCATCGACAAAAACTCTCTTCAATTCGGGAACTTTACCGATAAAGAGATAAGTGAGACCAGGGCGGTTCACAACCATGAGATCCGTTCCACCAGCGTAAGGAACGACATCTTGAGTCGCTCTAATCTCCAAAGCCTCCGCCAAAGAATTAGCTATAAATCCATCTACCATAATCCATCACCCTCCTTAGCGGCATTTTTGACGGCATTGACTATAGCGTTATAACCAGTACAACGGCAGAGGTTACCCGACAGCTCCTCTCTGATCTCTTCTTCTGTAGGTTTGGGATTCTGACTCAACAGAGCTTCGGCGGCTAATACCATACCAGGAATACAGAAACCACACTGTACAGCAGAGAGTTCTCCAAAGGCCTTGCTCAAAACTTTGAAGCGATCTGTTTCCCGATACCCCTCCATAGTCACGATGCTGCAATTATTGACGGCTCCCATAGCCACACAACAAGAATTGTGCAAAATTCCATCAATAATGACGGAACAGGCTCCGCACTCTCCCTCTTTACAGCCGCATTTGACACTAGTACAGCGGTAAGTGTCGCGCAACACATCTAAAAGTCTATCAGCGGCACTGCCTTCATAAGCCACTTCCTGGCCATTGAGCGTAAAATGAATATCAGCCATTTAAATACCTTCCTTCATGATAACTTTCATAGTATCTTCTATACTGAAAGGCGCGTGATACAAATTTACGCCGCCCAAAGCCTGTTCCATAGCGTCAAGATAAGCGGGCGGGCCACCCACTAAGGGTACTTCACCAGCCCCTTTAGCTCCATAAGGCCCTTCAGGATACTTATCTACATGGAGTATACATTGTAAATTGGGTACATCTTTAGTCGTAGGAATCAGATAATCAGAGAAGGAGTTGTTGCGAATCCTGCCCTTGGCATCGTAATCCATATTCTCGATAGAAGCGTAGCCTATGCCCTGCAAGAAGCCTCCTTCCATCTGTCCCATAACGATATTGTAATCGATAGGCGTACCGACATCAAAGTTGCCGTAAGCTCCCAAAACTTTGGTTATGCCCGTATACGTATCGACTTCAAGTTCCAAAACATTGACAGCCCAAGCGTAAGTAGGATAGGCATCACCCTGAAATTTATCGATATAGAAGGGAATCATGAAAGTTGGTTCGCGGAAGTGTTCCTCGACCTCTTGCTCCTCACCATCAATCCATTGAGTGCGCAACTTAATGGCCGCTCTCCTCAGCAATTCACCGACGATCATCAAAGAACGGGAAGCCACAGTTGGTCCCGAATCGGGAACTCTAGCAGTATCAGGATGATTGTAGTAAACCTTCTCTAAAGGCAAATTGAGTTCATGAGCCACAATTTTAGGGAAGGTAGTCCGCACACCTTGACCGATCTCACCGTTAGAAGCCAAAACTTCCACTGTACCATCGGCGTACTTGCGCAACTTGGCTACGGCCTTAATAATGTCGCGTTCACCAGATCCAGTAAACCCCGCTCCGTGGAAGTACATGGACATACCTATACCTCTGCGGTAGCGACCAGTTTGGGGCTTGGAGTACTCCAACCTCTTTTGGCGATAGTGACAGAGTTGATCTATCTCTTCGATCATATCAGGAATAGGAATAGGGAAATGGTAACGTCCAGAGGTGGAAGTCACGTCACCCTGTTTGGCAAAGTTGGCCTGCTTGAACTCTAAAGAATCTATACCGAGATCGCGGGCGATGTGATCCATAACCATCTCTACAGCAAAGTAAGTTTGCGGAGCTCCAAAGCCTCGATAAGCTCCACAGGGGCTGGTATTCGTCTTCAAGGCCCGACCGTGGACGTGCAAATTGGGTACTTTGTAGATACCAGGTCCAGCAATAAGGCCGCGCTGTAAAACTACCGCCGAAAGTGTAGAGTAAGCTCCCGCGTTGTAGATAACATCTATATCCATAGCCGTAACTAAACCATCTTTAACGGCCACTTTATAACGACAGATGGAAGGATGGCGTTTAGAGGTGTACTCCATATCCTCACGCCGATCAAAGACACAGCGCACGGTCTTTCCGCACTTGCGCGCCGCTACGGCCACTTGACAGGCTAAGATTGAAGGGAAGGCCTCTTTGCCTCCAAAACCGCCGCCAGTGACATCTTGATAGATATGTACTCCGCTAGGACCACATCCGAGAGCACGCATGACCGCTCCCTTGACATAATAAGCGCACTGCATAGAGCCATGTACGAACATGCGGCCACTCTCTTCAGGTTCGGCCATCATGCTTTGAGTCTCTAAATAGGCCTGCTCCTGGTAACCTGTGGTAAACTCTTCATCGTAAATCTTATCCGCTTCAGCAAAGGCCTTTTCCAGATCGCCGTGGGCAAAATCGTAATTAAAAAACGCCTCCGTAGCCTTGCGCAGATCAATAACGGGTTCAAGCTCTTCATACTCAACCTGACAGGTAGCGAGCAATTTGTCTACAACCTTTTCGTCAGGGCCGCAGATCATGGCAATAGCTTCACCTATGTACTCCACAGTCTCGCGGCAGTAGATAGGCATATCATCCAAAACAATATTTACATTGTTGTCCCCAGGAATATCTCTAGCATCAACATAGAAATAGCCTTCTGGCAATTCTGGAACTTTTACGCCAAGTACTTTTGCCTTAGCAACCTTCGCATGGAGTATTTTACCGCACAGTACACCTTCAGACGGATAGTCACAAACGTAGATACTGCGACCAGAAATTTTAGGATCGTGATCTTTCTTGATCACGCTCTGACTGATCTTTTCCATTCCGACCAAACCTCATCAATTTTCGTAGGTCTCTCTACACTTTTGATAATCATCCGACGTATCGAGATCAACCCAAACGCCAGCATCATCTACATCGACAACAGAGACGTCACCTTCGTGTAATTTCCACAGCATTCGCAAACCACCCTTGCCAGAGAAAGAAATTATCTCAGAAATTAAGGAACTATCTATTAAAGGCGGATGTTTGCGATAACCATCCAGAGAGGGAAAGATAACTGAAAATTTATTTTTTCGCCTAGCTTCTAATAATTTACGAAAAGTCAGCGAGCTAACTACGGGCATATCACCAGGCAATAAAAAAAAGGCTCCGCACTCTGGCAAAGCCCGCACACCTATCTTTATAGAGTGGATCATATCGCTGGAGGCGTATTCCTCATTGCGCACACACTCTACCTTATCTCCGAAAGATCTGTAAACAATATCTTCAACCTCCTCAGCGTGACAGCCAGTGACGAGCACAACCTTGTCTACTCCACCTTCCAAAGCACTAGAGATGGTATTTTCTATCACCGTCCTGCCGCGCAAGGCCATTAAAGGTTTAAAATCACCCATGCGCTTCGAGAGACCAGCCACTAAAATTAGAGCACAAACCTTTTCTCTTCCCACAGTAATTATTTTAAGACATAACCCATAAGTTATCCTGCAAAAAACTGCCTCACACAAACGCAACATATCAAGCTTACAACGTAAACACACAGACAAAGTTTGGCCTTTTGAGGTAACCCCAAAAGGCCAAATTTCAAGCACAACTCACAAAAGGCTTACAAAGAAAATACATAAACCCACATATGACACGGTAAAAAAATTGTAAACTGTACTCACCTAGCCATAGCTTCAATTTTTGCCACAGGATAATCTGTAAGCTCAGCAATCTTTTCAGCACTAAAACCAGAATTCAAAAGCCTACTTATAATATCCATAGCCCCTCGTTCCATACCTTGCGCTATACCTTGCGCTATACCTTGCTCTATACCCTGCTCTATACCTTGCTCTATACCCTGCTCTATACCTTGCTCAAGGCCTTCTTCCCTGGCTTCTTCTCGCCACACTTTTTTGGCCTCATCCAAATTAAACTCGAAATCTATCATATCAAACACCTCATCTTTCTTCGAAGATAAATAATCTGTCATTACATCGTTATTAATACAGTAGTCTATAGCCTCAAGTATGGCCTCTTTTTTACCAACATTAGCCTCTATATTGGCTTTTACTCTGTTCACAAAAATACAATAGTGATTTAAATAGGTACACCTCTCTAACAGTTCAACATTATTGCTTTCATTGATATTTAGCAATTTAACCTTTAACTGCAAATAACTGTCATCACCGCCAAAAGCGTCAGATAGACTTTGGATTCTAACCTCGTCCTCCCTCTTACTGCCGTTATAAAAAACAAAGAATCTAGGCTTAGGAAGTCTCAACAACTTCTCTCGATAGACAGCTCCCTGATCATATTTGCCTAAATAACGCTTATAAAGTTCATTCACGTAAGCGAGCATTCTTATAGGCATATTCTCATTCACACTCGATTGATGTTCAATAATTATCATAAAATGATCTCTAAAGATACAAGACAGATCATTCTTAACCTGAGAAAAGAATATCCCCTCTAAGGTATTTATCTCTATTTCGTTGGGATCTTTACTATCTGTACCTAACAAAGCATTGCAAACGGACAACAACCTATTTTTATCATTGAGATAATTTCTAAAAAGGGTATCCTTGTATTTGTAGATTTTCTGCATATTATCCCTCCTCCGCTTATGATAATACTAAACTCAGTTAGGATATGCAAGACCAAAGATTACAAGTTTACCTTATCTGATTTTTACTATTTAATAACAGTTTACAACCAGAATAAACCTAAACCAGAACTGTACAAACATCTATATTAAAAAGCAGTTGTGACTTTTTGGTGAGCCGATTTTTTTAATTCATAATTCATAATGCGTAATTCGTAATTGGAATGAATTAACTATTTCTTTCCAAAACAACCCCACACTACTCACTCCACACTACTAATTAAAACCGCCAAACACAAACGCAACGTATCAGGCTTACAACGCAAACACACAGACAAAGTTTGGCCTTTTGAGGTAACCCCAAAAGGCCAAACTTCAAGCACAATCTAAACAGATTTGCAACGCATCAATCTACTCAGCAAATTCCTCAGCGGACTCCTCTGTGCTATCTTCTCCTGATTCCTCAGCGGATTCCTCAGTGCTTTCTTCTACTGGTTCCTCAGCAGACTCCTCAATGCTTTCTTCTACTGGTTCCTCAGCAGACTCCTCAATGCTTTCTTCTACTGGTTCCTCAGCAGACTCCTCAATGCTTTCCTCAACAGATTCCTCGGAATCTTCCCTGTTATCGAGTACAGTCAATTCAGCACTAGCTCTGAAAGAGTGATCTTCATTGTACGTTGCCGTAACAGTAGTAGTACCTTGACTCAAACCACTAATCTTGTACTCAAAATAATCATCCAACTCTACAGCGGCAACATCAGTATCAGAGACGGTGACAGTGTACAATCTAGTATCATTTATCATGAAGCGTTCTTCTCTGCCGTTCATGGCGTACACCCCATAAACGTAAACATCTAAATCTTCACCGCCCACGAAAGCTACATCACTCTCAAGCTCAATGTCGAGATCTTTTAGAGTACCATCAACAACTGTCACACTGCAGGTATCTGTAAAGCCTTCGCCTCCACAATTGTAAGTAGCAATAACATTCACACTCTTATCTTCAACTTCGCTGTTGATAACACTGATTGGAACTATCATGCCTAGGTAAGCCATAACACTCTCGGTATTGCCAGAAGTCCAACTGCTGTCAACACTAACATCGGTGACAACACCATCACTCCAAGTAGCCATCAAACTATTATTGAAACCCTTTAAAGTTACGGGCAATATAACGCTTTCAGTTTCCAGCTCAACACTCTCTACAACAGCATCAGTAACTACCACTTCCACGTCATCACTGAAACCATAAAAAGAGAGAGAAACTTTAGCCTTGCCAGCTTCTACACTCGTGAAAGTATTGGCATTGCTCGAAACATTGCCTTCAGAATCCTTATTGGTAATAATAGCCTCGTTAGAGCTATTCCATTCGCACAGATAAGAGAACGCCTGCAGATAACTATTACCTTGAGCATCCAAGAAACGAGCCACAGCGATAAAATTAATATTATCACCTGTGTGAACGCGAGTTCCATCTTCTTGAACTATCTCTATCCCTTTCAAATTAGTTATAGAGTCTATATCTTCCCAAGCAGGATCATTTATTTCATAAATCTCGCCTATCTTCAACTGCACGGGTTGAGAGTAAAAACCGACTACCTTACCATCGCCGTCATAATAGGTCATACTTATAGAAGTGGACTCAACTGGCACAGCCTGCAAGAGAATCTGCGAAGCCTTAGCCAACTTAGCAGGACCAAAAGTGCGCAAACCATGCTCATTGTAACAATAATAAAGTACACTGCGCTCATTATCACCCAAAGCGCGGCCATTGATATTATGAGAGACTAAAATAGAAGCACGAGTAGGATCAGACAATTCATCATCCTTAGAACACGCATTTAAACATAGACTAAAAGTTATGATTACAAAAAATAGAAAAAACTGCTTTACCCAAGCCAAGGATCTCAATTTATACATAACACAACCCTTCCTGAAACTTTCCTATCTAGGATTTTTTTTTCTAAGCTCAAACTTCCCTGCATGTCTGTATTTTTTGATGGTCACAACGACTCTTTAACCCGCCATTATCCGCCCCGCCACCTGCGCCAAGGAGAGAATCTAGATGTAAATAGTTTTATAAATGGGTTACATCCCCACGCTCACTTAGATCTCCCTCGTGCCCAAAAAACGAATTTTGCAGGCGGATTTTTTGCCATATTTATCGATCCTGAACCCAATTTGCAAGAGAGCAATCCTAACAGTGCTTATTTAGCCCCTCGTGATCGGACTTTTTCTGGAGATTATCCTTCTTTAGAGATACCTATAGATAGCCAATTAGCTCTAAAGGCAACTTTAGAAGTTTTAAGTTACGCCTTCAAAGTTGAAAGATCTAGCCAAGGACAGATTAGAATAGTCAGATCATTTGAGGATCTGCTAGAGGCCTTAAACAACAAACAGTTAGCCCAGATCCTCCATTTAGAAGGCTGTGAAGCAATAGATGCAGATTTACATAATTTAGAAACCTTCTATCAAGCTGGTGTGCGCTCTTTGGGCCTCTGCTGGAGCCGACCCAACATATTTGGCACGGGCGTTCCCTTTGCTAACAACATCACCCCCAACTTGGGACCAGGACTGACCTCTTTGGGTAAAGCACTAGTCAGAGAATGCAACAACTTGCACATAGTGGTAGATCTAGCCCATCTGAATTATCGCGGCTTCTTCGATGTGGCAAAAATTAGCTCTGTTCCTCTAGTTGTGAGCCACGCTGGAGCTTTCTCTGTCTGTCCCTCTACGCGCAACTTAAAGGATGAACAATTAGAAGCTATAGTTCAATCTCAAGGCATAGTAGGTGTGACGTTTAACATACCAGACATTACAGGAAACGATGAGGCTAAAGATCCGCTTCAGGGTGTAGTAGAACACATAAAGTATATCGGTGAAAATTTCGGCTACGATTATGTAGGTTTAGGTTCAGATTTTGACGGTTGTACTATTCCGCCGCAGATGGACGGGGTGGAAGGTTTGGAACTTCTGCGGGAAGCTATGGAGCAGAACGGTTTAACACAAGAAGAGATAGATCTCGTCTGCTACCAAAATTGGTTGCGAGTTTTAGAAAGGATCTTTTAGTTCACATCACAACTATTTACACGATAGACAAATTTGTTAGAATAACGACATATGGACGCGATTAATCAAAATTCACACGTAATAAATACACAGACTTTAACAGCTCAACCCCTTCCACAGGCTACTACACAGACGGAAGAGGCCACTTTAGCTGAGCCCCAGGACACGTTTTCTCAACAGAGTCCAACTGCTGAAGCAGACGATGAAGCTCCCAAAATGGGCAAATTAAAGAGATTTATAAAAGCTGGCAAAGAGCTGGTTAATGAAGCTAAAGAATCGCCCATAACTTTCATAAAAGATCACAAAAAAAGTATTCCTGGTATCATAGCAGCCGCCGCCATTATCGCCACTAATACTTTGGATGATGAACAAGTTGACGATATTAAAGATCTAGCCACAGAGGCTCTGACGAAGAAGAGCATAGATGGCAAGATCCAATTTTTTACCGATTGTGCTAAGTTTGTCGGCCATTCAGCGGCGGTAGGTTGTTTAATAGGTGGAGCAGCCGTAGCCATAGAGGGTCTGGTTCAAGCTGGTGGTGGCCTGGTCAAGATAGGCAAGGCAACTAAAGACAAAGAGGGTTACAAAGCGGCCACAGGCACACGTTCAGTCGTGGCGGGTACGCGCAAAGCGATGAAAGGCGCAGTCATAAGCGCGGCTGGAGTCACAGGCGGAGCTTTGGCCTCGGCCTCAAAAGTGGCTCGCTCAGTAGTTATGCCCCAATTGCGCAAAGTTGCCGCGGGATTAAACATAGGCATAGGGGTACGCAACATAATTAAGGGCATAAAAGAGAAAGACAAAAAGTCTATAGTTTCAGGAGCCTTAGATATAGGATACGGCACAGCCACTATGGCCGCAGTGTTATTCGGTGGCCCAGTACTCTCTGCCGCTTGCACAGGTCTTTTAGTCGCCAAACAGACCGTAGCCGTCGGCAAGAAAGCCGCTCGCTTCATTAAGAAAGACAGAGAGATTCAGGAAAAACGCCGCCAGCAAGAGGAGGCTAATAAGCCTGAAACCGTCCAGACTGCACAAGCCCAAACCACACAAACACAAGAGAGCCAACAGAGCTCTTCTCATAAAATAACTCCTGGCAAGGTGATCTCTAAGGTAGAGGATATTGTGGTTAAGTTGTTCTGACAAAAATACTGGCATTTTTTATGTTAGACATAAATTTATGGTTAAATCAATATATTTTTGCCCTCAAAGATACATTCAAGGATCGTGTCTGGTTTGTCGGCCTTCAAGGGAGTTACGCTAGAGGCGAAGCGACTGAAACCAGCGATATTGATGTAGTTGCCATTCTCGATACCGTATCCGCACAAGATATAATCTCGTACAACAACATGCTGGATACACTTCCCAACAGGGAATTGATTTGCGGATTTTTCTCTGGCAAAGATGAGCTCCTCAATTGGGAGACCTCGGATCTCTTCCAATTTTACCACGACACAAAAGCAATTTTTGGCGACTTGGATCTGTTGCTCCCCAAAATAACTCCTGAATCTGTTGACAGAGCCATAAAAATGGGAGCCTGCAATATATATCACGGATGTGTCCACAATATGCTCTGCGAAAAAGATGAAAAGGCAGTTATCGGACTGTATAAGGCCGCGTCTTTTGTAATACAAGCACTCACTTACAGACGGACTGGCCGTTACGTACACCACTTGCAAGAATTGTTAGATACTGTCGCTGAAAAAAACAAAAAAATTATAGCCAATTATATCGACTTAAAACGGGGTCGCAAAGGCAATTTTGTGCAGTTGTCCACAGATCTGTTTAACTGGGCAAAGGCAACGATATAACAACGCCTTATAATCAGGCTTTTGCGCCACAAGATGAACAGAATTTAGCACCAGGAAGCAATTGATTGCCACAGTAAGAGCAGAAATTGTTCGTCTGTCTTTGAGGTTGAGCTCCAGGAGCACTCTCTTTTATCCTATGATTAAAGGCTTCGATATATTTTTGACGCACATTTTCATCAAGGACAGGATAGAAGAGCCAATCTATATCAAACTCGTAGCCGTTAGCTATACCTATGGCTCCTTCGATACTGACAGCAAAATAGTGATCCTTGGGGAGTGTCTTCGTCTCTACTGCCTTCAATAGACTCAGCATGGCTTCAACATCGAAAATAGTCCCCTCAAAGTCCGTCCATACAAAGCAATTATTTTCCATAGCCACAACTAAGGCTTCTTTTACGGTCTGCACGTATTCCATAATATTACCTCAAATCAATCTTTCTCTGAGTCCTTTTAAAATCTCTGACCTTACTTTGTAAATCCTGAATAAATTTGCTGGGCTGGGGATTTCTTGTCTTGCGCTTGGCCTGTTGTCTGGCCGTCTGCCGCTCGGTAGCATCGTTAAGATAAAGATTGGAAACAACCTCTTTAGTGCTGTTTGCCAAAGTTTCATCGCCAGTCACAGTTTTTATGACAAAACCTGTATTTTCGTAAGCCTTGCGGGCTGCAGTCTTCTGTTCAATAAAGTCCTTGGCATCTTTTCCCTCTAAGCCGAGCCGCCAGCAGTCCGCCTTGGCTTTAAGCCCCTCTAAAACAACATTGAGACCGCCAACAGGATTGTAATTTTGAACAACAGTCATTAGACCCTTAGCTGGACCAGTAATGAAAACGCCCTTGGCCGCTCCCCAATAGTCTCCCCTGGAGATAGAGTCCATAGGATCTACAAAACCAGGCTTGACAAGATCGCGGACATTTTTAATTATGTGCATAGGGCCAAAAGGCACTTTTTCCTTTTCGGCGGCAACATTTACGCCTGCCTCAGCACCTTTATCTGCGTATTCGAGTCCGATACCTACACCGTTGATAATTTTTGCAGCTCTGTTGTAAGACTTGCCTATGTCTTCTTCGTTTTGCTGACGTCGGTCATAATTTTCACGCACAGCCCTAGGATCGGGATCTGTCCAGTATTTTTTAGCCATTTTATAGAGCTTGTCTTCCTGCTCCTGGCTGATGCGTTCCTGTTCAGCCTTGTTCCTGCGGTATTGCTCGGCGCGGCGATCCTGCTCATTGTTCAGTCTGCGATTCTGCTCGCGCTGTTCGCGGGTGGTGCGCTCTTGCCATTCGCGGTTCTCGCGCTCACGCTGACGGCGTTCTTCCTCAATTTCATCTATCCCCGAGTTTGCCCCCAAAGCTCCCGCCACTCCAGGCAAAATACTGCTGACTATATTGCGGCCAGTCTTTTCCGCTTGCCAATCTCTAATGTATACGTAACAGTTTCTGATCAAAAAAGGAATCCAGAATATCCACAACAAGGTGAAGATAATCGGAAAGAATTTTACAGCATCTTCATCCTCGCTCAAGCAGTAGTAAACGAAACCGCAGAAGCCCATACCGAAAGCTATCTGAAAAGCCAGCCCGAACAGCAGGCCGAAAAAACTATGTTTCCTAAACATCTTTCTGCCTTTTGTTGCATTCCGTGCCGTTCCTTTTATTTCAGCTATTCTTTGTTTACAACAGTAAAAAACTCTTTTGCCATAACGTATTTGAGTTTGTGCTGTAATTTTTTCTTCTCACATACAGGGGGTATGGCGTTGCTATTTGAATACACGCCGCCAAATTAAAATAGGGAGATGATCGTCTATGTTTTTCAGAATAAAGAAGCGTGATGGCCGCGAGGTTTCATTTAACGCCGAAAAGATCGCGGGAGCTATAAGCAAGGCTCTGTTGGAAGTCGGTTATTCGGTCGAAGAGGTGCGTTCATTGTCGCTCTCTTTAACTGAAGAGGTCGTTAAGAAGATGGAAACCGACCTGGACGGTCATATTCCCGGAGTTGAAGAGATACAGGATATAGTTGAAGAGATACTCATAAAAGACGGTCACGCCAAAGCCGCCAAGGCTTATATCATTTATCGCGATTCTCGCAATCGTGTGCGCGAGATGAAGAGCAGTCTCATGAATGTTTACGAGGAATTGACCTTCCGTGAGGCTCGCGACAACGATTTGAAGCGCGAAAATGCCAACATTGATGGCGATACAGCTATGGGAACTATGCTCCACTATGGTTCAGAGGGAGCTAAACATTTTAATGAGATCTTCGTCTTGCGTCCTGAGCAGGCCCAGGCTCACCACAACGGCGATATTCACATCCATGATATGGACTTTTACACGCTCACAACTACCTGTTGTCAGATCGATCTCCACAAATTGTTTACTGGTGGTTTCGGTACGGGACACGGAACTTTGCGCGAGCCCTCCGGTATAAGGAGTGCTTCGGCTTTAGCCTGCATTGCTATTCAATCTAATCAGAACGATCAGCATGGTGGACAGAGCATTCCCGCTATAGATTACTATCTCGCCCCCTACGTGGCTAAATCGTTCCGCAGATTTTATCGCAAAAATATCGTGCGGGCTCTGCAGGTTGTCTTTGAAGACGATAAAGTGGAAAAATTTTTTGACGATGAGCTCAAAGAGTGCGACATTCGTCTTTATGACTCTGAACCTTATCAAAAGATTGAATTGGAAAAATTGCTCTCCCACTTCGGCAGTGAGAATATCGATCAGTTAAAGCGCATACAATCTATTGCCCTCAAAGAGTCAGAGCAAGATATAGATCGCGAGACTTTCCAATCTATGGAAGCCTTGATCCACAATTTAAATACTATGCACAGTCGTGCGGGAGCACAGGTTCCCTTCAGCTCCCTCAATTATGGAACGGACACTTCCAGCGAAGGGCGGATGGTTATCAAGAACATTCTGCTGGCTACAGAGTCTGGTTTGGGTCACGGTGAAACTCCGATCTTCCCCGTGAGTATCTTCAAGGTTAAAGAGGGAATAAATTACAATCCTGGAGATCCCAATTACGATCTCTTCCAGTTGGCTTGCAAGGTTAGTGCTAAGAGGCTATTCCCCAATTTTGCCTTTATTGATGCTCCCTTCAATTTGCAGTACTACAAGCCAGGTCAGATAGACAGTGAGATAGCTTATATGGGCTGTCGCACGCGAGTAGTCGGGAATGTTGTCGACAGAGATCGCCAAGTCGTCACGAGCCGCGGCAATTTGAGTTTTACTAGTATAAATCTCCCTCGTCTCGCTATACTGAGTAAGGGTGACAAAAAAGAATTCTTCAGACTGCTCGATGAGAAGATCGATCTCGTTATCCAACAGCTCCTCGACCGCATGGAAATACAATCGCACAAAAAAGTAAAAAATTTCCCCTTCCTCATGGGCCAGGGGGTATGGATCGATTCAGAAAAGCTCAATTGGGAAGATGAGGTGCGTGAGGTTCTCAAGCACGGTACATTGTCGATGGGCTTTATCGGTCTGGCCGAGTCTCTCAAAGCTCTTTTAGGTGTACACCACGGAGAGAGTTCTGAAGCTCAGGAGTTAGGTTTGGAGATAGTCCGTTACATGCGCAAACGCATGGACGAGACGAGTAAGAAGTACGGATTAAACTTCACTCTCTTAGCTACTCCAGCCGAGGGACTTTCGGGACGCTTCGTCCGCATAGATCGCGAAAAGTTTGGAGTCATTGAGGGAGTCACAGATCGCGATTACTACACGAACAGTTTCCACATTCCAGTCTATTACAAGATCAGTGCCTTTGATAAGATCCATCTCGAAGCCCCCTACCACGAACTCACCAACGCAGGCCACATAACCTACATCGAGATGGATGGCGATGCCTCTCACAACCTCGCCGCTTTTGAAAAGATCGTGCGAGCCATGAAAGAGGCGGGCATAGGTTACGGCGCAGTCAATCATCCTATAGATCGCGATCCTATCTGCAGTTACACGGGTGTTATTTACGATAAGTGTCCTGGCTGCGAACGCACCGAGGATGAGGGCGGAATCAAGTTTGAGAGGATACGCCGCATAACTGGATACCTGGTGGGAACTCTCGACCGCTTCAATAACGCCAAGCGTGCCGAAGAGCATGATCGGGTTAAACATGAAAGCTGAGAGCAATGTTACTCAGGATAGCTGGTATTATTGAGGAATCTATCGTTGATGGCCCTGGACTGCGTTTTGTAGTCTTCGTACAAGGTTGTAAGCGACACTGTCCAGGTTGTCACAATCCTCAGACACACGATTATAATTCTGGGCTGGCTATTGAACCCAAAGAGATCATAGAAATGATGAAAAAAAATCCCCTGCTCGATGGTTTGAGCCTGAGCGGGGGAGAACCTTTCGATCAACCAGAGGCCTTAACAGATTTAGCGGAGAGTGCCCACCGCTGTGGTTATGGCGTCATGGCTTGGAGCGGTTACACCTTTGAGGAGTTAATGGCCAACGAAGCGCAAAGGAGACTCCTGGAAGCCGTTGACGTTTTGGTCGATGGCCCCTTTATGTTGGAACAACGTTCCTTGAGTCTACTCTGGCGCGGCTCTGCCAATCAGCGTGTGCTCGACGTTAAGCGTTCACTTGCTGAAAATTCACCTGTGGAGATTGAGGAAGAGTGCTTAAACAATTCGTAATGCTTAATTCGTAATGCTTAGTTATTTGGAAAAGTAATAAGTAACTAATCCCAATTGCGAATTACGCATTATGAATTACGAATTAAAAATGTCGGTTCACCGCAAAAGGCCAAAATTCGTCTACGACAGTGTGCTATGTGTTGTATTTGTCTTATTTCGTATAGGCCTCTAACGGATGCTTCATACCGAGAATCTGGTAGGGAGCGTTGCTTAACTTTTTGAAGCCATTGTCTGTGACATATACCAGATCCTCAATGCGACAACCACCGAAGCCTGGCACATAAATTCCTGGTTCTATAGTGCAGGTCATACCTGGAGTTAAGATTGTCATTGATTCACGGCGCAAGCCTGGGCCTTCGTGTACAGCTAAACCTACGCCGTGGCCCAAGCTGTGGCTGAAATACTCTCCATATCCTGCCCCTGTAATGATGTCACGGGCAATTTTGTCTAGTTCGCAACCTTGTAAGCCAGGTTTTACCGCTTCTAAGGCGGTATCGTGGGCGCGGCGTACCGTCTGCCAGATCTCTTGAGACTTGCTGTCTAATTCGCCTAGCCATATTGTGCGAGTTATGTCACTGCACCATCCATCAACCAGACAGCCAAAATCGACCGTAATTAACTCTCCGCTCTGTATGACTCTGTCAGTTACTGTAGCGTGTGGATAGGCCCCGTTGAGTCCTGAAGCTACGATGGTATCGAAGGAAGGTTTACGAGCTCCACATTTTTGCATTTGATACTCTAATTCGGCACAGAGGTCGGCTTCGGTTATGCCCTCTTTAAATGAGGGGAGAGTCTTTTGCCAAGCTAGATCAGCCACAGCGGCAGACTTAGCTATAGCTTGTAACTCTTCTGCGGTCTTGACCAAACGCAGGGAGCTGATCAAGGATGAAAGGCTCTTCAACTCTGTGCAAGGACCATTTATAACTAACTCTTCGTTCAATTGGGTGAATCTATCAAAGGTCAAACTGTCGCCTTCAATGGCTATTTTGCCTGAAAAATTTTTATATTTGAGATAAGTATTTAGAGCTGAAGCTAGACTAATATCGATATGAGATTGAAATTTTATTAAATCTACTTGGGGACACTGAACCTCAGCTTGCGCCCAATAACGACTGTCTGTAACTAAAGCTGTCAACCCCTGACCGACAAAGACCAGGCCATCAGCACTCGTAAAACCAGAGAAGTAACGTATGCTCTCTGGAGAAGTTAAGATAGCTCCTTGAAATTGTATTTTGTTCAATTCTTCTTGTAAACGCAGACTGTTATTCATAAAACTCTCCTTCGAATACCAAATTGGCAGAACCGCACATAAATATATGTTCATCTTCTAAGTTAATAGACAAAATACCGCCAGGAAGTTGAACATCTACCCTTTCATTGCAGAGGTTTAAATAGTTAGCCGCCGCCGTTACAGCACAAGCACCAGTTCCACAAGCCTTAGTTTCGCCTGCTCCTCTCTCCCAAACACGCACTTTTATGATATTTTTATCCGCAGGATAGGCAAACTCTACATTGATTCCGCCTGGCTCAAGTTTATCTAATATTTCTCCCTCTCGCATGAGTGTAAAAGAATTTAACTCATCTTCGCTATCTAAAAAGATAACTAAATGAGGGTTGCCGACATCTACTTTTACGCATTTATCGTGCTGAACTGCAATCTTCGCTCTTCCCATATCGACAGTAACTTTATAAGGATCACTATCTTCTACAGTGACATAGCGCAGACCACTGCGCGTCATTACTGCGGTTCTTTCTCGCAAATTTAGTAAACCTAATCTGTGAGCTTCTCCTGCTAAACAGCGAATACCGTTGCCACACATATTGGCAATCGTGCCATCAGAGTTAAATATCTCCATGTGTAAAAGACCCTGGCGCAAAAACAGATAAATGAGTCCATCTCCTCCCACGCCCAAATGGCGGTTACAGACCTTTTTAGCTAATTTAGAACTGTTTTCATCTGGCTCAGCGCATAAAATAATGAAATCGTTGCCGAGGCCTTCCCACTTGTAAAATTTGTTAGTCAATAATGTAAAGCTCCAATTAGTTCATTGTGTTATAACCATGAAGTATTTTTATGTTTTTTGCAAAAAGACTTCTTTAAGAAGATTTTTATGAACGAATTTATAGTTTTGTCATCTAAATTTTTTAACACGATCTTGCTACTTATACTAGACTGTTTTCATGTTAAAAGATCTGATGAACAAAAGGAAAGACAACTAGAATTTATAAAGTTTTGTGTAGTTGGTTTTACCAATACAGTCATTGCTTTTGTTATTTATGTAATTTCATTAAAAACATTGCAAGGATTAAAAATATTCACTTCGGCTGATTATCTGATTAGTAATGTTATCTCTTGGGTACTCAGCGTCTTTTGGAGTTTTATTTGGAATAGGAAGTGTGTTTTTCAAACTGACAACGGTACAAATAGATCTTTTTTGCAAGATTTATTAAAATCGTATTGTTCGTACGCACTGACAGGATTGTTATTGAACAATGTTATGTTGTTCTTCTTAGTGACAAAACTCGAAATGGGTAAGGTAGTAGCTCTTCTTTTTGTTCTTCCTATCAGTATTCCAGCTAATTTTTTACTCCATAAATTTTGGATATTTAGAAAGGGCAGTATATCATGAATAATGGTAAAACGGTTTCTGTACTAATTCCTACTTACAATGAAGAGGAGAATGCCAAAGCTGTATATGAAGCCGTCAGAGATATAATAACTTCTGAATTGCCTGAATATAATTATGAGATTTTATTTATCGATAATAAGAGTACTGATAATACTAGGAATATAATTGAAAAAATTTGTGCAGATGATATTAATGTAAAGGCTATCTTCAATCAAAAAAACTTCGGACAGTTTAACAGTCCATATTATGGGTTACAGCAAACCACGGGGGATTGTACTATTCTGTTCTGTGCCGATTTTCAAGACCCCGTGGATATGATTCCTAAATTTGTA